>DASYLG010000343.1:0-3260 GCA_036009685.1 Iamia sp.
AAGTCGGCGGGGTCGGACCCGAAGGGGTAGAGGTTGCTGACCAGCAGGTCGATGCCCACGATGCCGTGCTCGTCCATGTCGGCCACGTGGGCCGGGTCGTCCCGGTCGGCCAACAGCCCGCCGTGGACCTTGGGGTGCAGCGTCATCACCCGGTGGCCCAGGATCGCCGGGGCTCCGGTCAGGTCGGCCACGTCGGTGACCGGGATGCCGGCCTCGGCCACGGCCTTCGCCGTGCCCCCGCTCGACACCAGGTCCCACCCGGCGTCGTGCAGGCCTCGGGCCAGGTCGACCACACCGGTCTTGTCGTAGGTCGAGAGCAGCGCACGCAACGGGATCAGGTCTCCTGGGTGTCGGGCAGCGGGATCATCCCATCGAGGATGCCCCGCAGGGTCTGGGAGTAGAGGGGGCGCTCGACGGCCTTGATCCGCTCGTGGAGCGTCGCCTCGTCGTCGTCGGCGAGCACGTCCACGGTCGTCTGGGCCAGGATCGGCCCGGTGTCGACCTCGAGGCCGGCCACGTGGATCGTGCACCCGGTGATGGTGTCCCCGGACGCCAGCACGTCGCGCACGGCGTGCCAGCCCGGGTGCGCCGGCAGCAGGGCCGGGTGGGTGTTGAGGATGCGTCCCGGGAAGGCGTCGTGCATCGGGTGGCCGAGGATCGTGCCGAAGCCGGCCATGGCCACCAGGTCGACGTCGTGGGCCCGCAGCCGATCGGCCAGCAGCCGGGCGTAGGCCTCGCGGTCGAAGGTCGGGCCGAAGCTCTCCCGCCGGACCAGCTCGGCCGGGACGCCGGCCCGCTCGGCCTTCCCGAGGGCGGCGCAGGGGCGGTCGGCGGCCACCAGGGCGACGGGGATGCCGTCGGCCAGGAACGTGTCGAGGATCGTCCCCGAGCCCGACACCAGCACCGCGACGCGCACGGCTGGCGAACCTAGCGGGGCCGTCCCCCGACGTCCCACTGCGCCAGGGGTGCCGGGCCGGCCCGAGGGGTAGGGAGGGCGGCGGCCCTCATCCGGAGCAGGCCATCCCGTCCGTCGGCTAGACCGACGACGACCCTTCACAGGAGGCATCTATTCGTGGCCTGGCCCCAAGCCCCCCAACCGGCCCCCGGTCCCCCGCCGGCGGCCGCCTCGTCGCTGCCCCTCGGACCGATCGTCACCGCGGCGGCCGCCTTCTTGACCTTCCTGTTCTCCTTCGTGCAGATCATCAAGGCCGACAGCGACTTCAGCGACGTCGGGTACTCGGTGTGGACCACCGATCCCGGGTTCTTCGGCATCGGCACCTGGATCCCGCTCTTCGCCCTTTTGGCCGCGGCGGCCGCCCTCGCCCGGGGCTTCGTCAAGGGCCTGGCCGACAAGGAGGTCGCCGGGTTCGGCCTCCTCCAGGTCCAGCTGGCCGCGGTGGCCTTCGCCGTCCTGCTGTGGCTCGGCTACATGGTCAACATCCTCCTGTCCGACAACGTGACGTTCGGGCTGGGCGCCTTCCTCCTCTTCCTCGGCCTGGCCGGCGTGGCCGCCGGGACCGTCCTCAGCGTCATGGACCTCAAGAAGGGGACGACCACGGGCATCAGCACCGCCCCCGGCGGTCCACCGTCGGGTCAGTGGGGCCCGACGCCGCCGCCCGACCCCTCGGGCCAGTGGCCCCAGCCCGCCCCGGGCCAGCAGCCTCAGCCGGCCCCGGGCCAGGGCCAGTGGCCGCAGCCGCCCGCCCCGCCCCCGCCCGACCCGGGAGGGCAGTGGCCACAGCCCCCGCCGCCGGCGTGGGACCCGAACGCCCCCGCCGCCCCCGGCCAGTGGCAGCCCGACCCGGCCGGTGCCCCGGCGCCGCCGCAGCAGGCGTGGTCCCCGTCCCCCGGCGGCCCGGAGCAGGCGTGGCAGCCCCCGACCCCCGGCGCCTCGGACCCCTTCGCGCCCCAGCCGGCCCCGCCCGGGCCGGTGCCCGAGCCCGGCCCGCTCGACCCGCAGCCGGCCCCGCCCATCGGCCCTCAGCCCGAGCCCGGTCCGGCGCCGGCCGGGGGCGGCCTGTTCGACCCCGGCACGCAGGTCATCCCCGGCCCGCCCCCCGCACCTCCGTCGGACCAGCCCGGTCCCGGTGGCGGCCCCGACGCCAACCCCCCGATCCCCCCCTCGAACACCCCCTAGCGCCGCCGCCCCGACCCACGCCGCCCCGTTCTGAGGCAAGGGAGGGCCACGCACGGCCCGCTCCTGGCTCAGAACCGGATCAGACGTCGGCCAGCTCGAGACCGATGGGGCAGTGGTCGCTGCCGCGGACGTGCTGGAGGGCCCAGGCCCGCCGGAGCCGGGGTCGGAGCCGGCGGGAGGCCAGCCAGTGGTCGATGCGCCAGCCGACGTCGCGGTTGCGGGCGTCGGCGATGTTCGCCCACCAGGTCCAGTCCCGGCCGTCGGGGTTGAGGTGCCGGTAGGCGTCGACGAACCCGGCACTCAGATGGCCCTGGAAGGCCGACCGCTCCTCGTCGGTGCACCCGCTCCTGCCCTTGTTGGGCGTGGGCCGGGCCAGGTCGTCCCGGGTCGGGGCCACGTTGAGGTCGCCGCCCAGCACCACCGGCCGAGCCCGCGACCGGGTGCGCAGGTGACGGGTGAGGGCGGCGTCGAAGGCCATCCGGTCGGGCAGTCGGCTGAGGTCCCGGCGGGGGTTGGTCCCGTAGGCGCTGATGACCGTCAGCCCGGGCAGGTCGACCGTCAGCACCCGCCCCTCGGGGTCCCGGAGCGTCCGCCCCAGCCCCTCACGCCACGCCACGATCGGCAGCCGGCTGAACACCGCCGTCCCCGAGTAGCCGGGCCGGTCGGCGGCGTCGTAGACGCGCTCGTACCCGTCGAGGAACCCCAGCCCCGGTGGCTCGACCTGCACCCGCGTCTCCTGCAACAGCAGCACGTCGGGCCGCTCCTCGGCCACGAGGGTCTCCAGCACCCCCTTGGCCAGCACCGACCGCAACCCGTTGCAGTTCCAAGAGATCAGCTTCACGAGCGCCCGGCGCGCCAGCAGGCAGTGAACCGAGCGGCACCGAGCAGGCGAGCGCCCGCGGTCACCGGACCGTCCGGCGCAGCCGCTGGGGGTCGCGGGGGTCTCCCCCGCACGAACGGCGAGGCTGCGAGGGACGAGCCGCCGAGTCGTGGGACAGCGCGAGCGCAGCGAGCACCTTCAGTTCTGAGGAACGGAGTGAGCGCCAGCGAACGAGTGGGCGGGTTCAACCGGTGAGCGCACTGCTCTTGTGAGGATGTGTTGTCCTCGATCACAGGAGTGGTG
>DASYLG010000344.1:0-5186 GCA_036009685.1 Iamia sp.
CTGAGCGTTGCCCCGCACGGCGGTGGCGCTCGTCGGCGCGCCGGGCGCGGTCGGGGGCATGGCCGGCAGGGGCAGGCCCCGGCTCTGGGCCGACCCCCACGTGAGGGCTCGCGAGCCGTCGTCGAGCTGGAGGGTGAGCCCGCCGAGCGACCAGGTCGGGGTCTGGGCGGTGGCGCCCTGGGCCAGCACGGTCTGGGTGAACGAGATCGAGTGGCCCGGGTAGAAGCCGTTGTTCGACACGACGTTGACGCAGCGGTCGGCCGCCATCGTCGTCCACCTGGCGGTGAGCGTGCTCCCGGACACGGCGGCGGTCAGGCCGTTGAGCCCGGCGGGGCCGGCGCCCAGGGTGATGGCGGTGGCCGGGTCGGTGCGGGCTGCGTCCTGGCCACCCTGGGCCAGGCAGTTGATGGCCGGGCCGTTGCCGCGGTCGCCCTGGTCGGTGCGGCTCATGGTCACCGCCGTCGGGCTCGACAGCAGCGTGCCCGTCTGGGCCGGCAGCCCGATCGGGATCACGGCGTCGGTGTCGTACTGGTTGTTGCGGATGCCGTCGATGGTCTCGGCGTACATGGCGCTGTGGCCGCCCTGGGGCGTCACCACGACGCTGACGGTCACCACGTCACCCACGGCGAGAGCGGTCCCGGCGGCGACGTCGGTGCCGTTGACCTTGACCTGGCCGGTGACGGTGATGGCGCCGCACGTGCCGATGGTGCTGCCGCCGTGGAGGCGGCCCGACTGGCAGTCGGGGTCGGACGGCTTCACCCCCGACTGCACGACGGTGAGGGCGCCCGCCGGCGCACCCGGCGCGGCGAGGGCGAGCGCCCCGGCGAGGAGCGTCACGACGAGCGCGACGACGGTGGAGCGGCGAGTGGGGCGCGCCATGGTTCCCCCCATGGGTCGAGACCAGACCTGACGACCCGTCAGATCCGTCGGCGACCTTAGCCTGACCTAGGGTCGACGACGATTCCGGACGGCCGACGAACAGAGGTCTCGATGCAGGTCACCATGCAGCTCAGCTACGCCGGGGGCTTCAAGGAGTCGGCCCAGCAGGTCGCCGAGCTGGAGAAGGCCGGGCTCGACCTGGCCTGGGTCGCCGAGGCCTACGGCTTCGACGGCGTCAGCCTCATGGGCTACCTGGCCGCCACCACCGAGACGGTGCAGATCGCCTCGGGCATCCTGCCGCTCTACACCCGCACGCCCACGCTGCTGGCCATGACCGCGGCCGGCGTCGACGCCCTCTCCGATGGCCGCTGCCACCTCGGCCTGGGCGCCTCGGGCCCGCAGGTGATCGAGGGCTGGCACGGCGTCCCCTACGACAAGCCGCTGGCCCGCACCCGCGAGATCGTCGACATCTGCCGCAAGGTGTGGGCCCGCGAGGACCGCCTCACCGCCGACGGCCCGCTCTACCCGCTGCCCCTCCCCGAGGGCCAGGGCACCGGCCTGGGCAAGCCGCTCAAGATCATCGCCCACCCCGTGCGGCCCCGGATCCCGATCTGGATCGCCTCGCTCGGGCCCAAGAACGTCGAGGTCACGGCCGAGATCGCCGACGGCTGGATGCCGCTGTTCTTCCACCCCGAGAAGGCCAAGGACGTGTGGGGTGGCGACCTCGCCCGCGGCGCCGAGAAGCGCAGCGCCGACCTCGACCCGCTGATGATCAACGCCGGCGGCATCGTGGCCATCGGCGACGACGTGGCCTCGATCCGCGACTTCGCCCGCCCCATGATCGCCCTCTACGTCGGCGGCATGGGCGCCAAGGGCCGCAACTTCTACAACGACCTCGTCTGCCGCTACGGCTTCGAGGCCGAGGCGGCCGAGATCCAGGACCTCTACCTCGCCGGCAAGAAGCAGGAGGCGGCGGCCATCGTCCCCGAGGCCCTGCTCGAGGCCACGTCATTGTGCGGCCCCGAGGGCTACGTCAAGGAGAAGGTCGCCGCCTTCGCCGAGGCCGGCGTCACCCACCTCAACATCATCCCGGTCCCCACCGGCGACCAGACCCAGAACGACGTCGTGTCCATGGTCAAGGAGTGGTCGCAGGACGTCTGAGCCCCGACGGACCACGAGGTGCCTGGCACCTCGTGGTCCTCGGCGCCGGGAGGTCCGGTCGCGGGCCGGCGCTCGTAGCCTCGACGTCATGAGCGCAGGCCACACCGTGACGACCGAGCAGGGCGATGTGCACGTGGAGGTGGTGGTCGACGGCCAGGTCGTGGCGGCCACGGATCGGCCCGTGCTGCTCGAGGAGACGGGCATCCCGACCCGCTACTACATCCCCAAGGCCGACGTCCGCATGGACCTCTTCCGGCCCATCGCCCTCACCACCGTCTGCCCCTTCAAGGGGACGGCGTCGTACTGGACGCTCGACCTCGACGGCACCGCCCACGACGGCATCGCCTGGAGCTACGAGGAGCCCATCGAGGCGGCGACGGGCATCACCGAGATGCTCAGCTTCTTCGACGACCGCGCCGAGGTGAAGGTCGGCTAGTCAGTCGGCGACGTCGGTGCGGTCCTTGGTGACGTAGATCAGCGGCAGGCTGGCCACCGACACGAGGCCCTTCACCCAGAGGTTGACCCAGAAGATGCTCCACACGGTGGCCCACGGGAGGCCGTCGGTGCCGAGGAAGGTCACCGGGGCGAAGGCGCCCACGGCGAAGACGACGTTGTCGACCGGGACGCTGATGGCGTTCGACACCAGCACCCGCAGCCACTGGAAGCGCCGGGTGATGCGGGTGACGACCAGGTGGTACACCTCGGTGTCGATCAGCTCGCTCAGCACCATGGCGGCCAGCGAGGCCAGCACGATCCGCCAGATCGGGCCGAGGATCGTCTCGTACTCGGCGCCCAGGCCCCACGACGGGTCGCTCTCGACGTTGGCCGTCCAGCCCAGGTAGGCGGCGAGGAAGAGGTTCACCCCGGCGGTGGCGAGGATCAGGGCGCGGGCGGCCGAGCGGCCGGCGACCTTGTGGACGATGTCGCGGAGGGTGAAGGTGATCGGGTAGATGAACGTGCCCATGTCGACGCTCTCGCCCCAGACCCGCCCGATCTTGAGACTGGTGACCTGGGCGATCACCTGGGCGCCGGCGTAGGCGGCGACCACGACGACCGCCACCCGGCTGATCGTGATGGTCGTCTCGGAGCGGGGCGGCGCGCCGATCGGCGCATCCGTCTCGAGTGCAGTCACTGGTCTCTCCGGTTTTGGTGAGGCGGGTGGTCCGACACCGCCGCCGCGGGGATGTCCCGTCGACCTCACCATCCTGGCCGCGCTGGGCCCGACGCCCCGAACCGCCGCTCAGATCGGAGGCTTGCCCTGGCGGCCGCGGGCGGCGTTCAGGATCTCCTTGCACGTCTCGCACACCGGGTAGCGGCCAGGGTCCCGGGTGGGCACCCACGACTTGCCACAGAGGGCGGTGACGGGTGTGCCCGTGATGTAGGCCTCGGTCACGGCCGACTTGGGCAGCACGATGTGGGCCAGCTTCTCGTGGTCGCCGTCGTCGGTCGTCCGCTCGTCGATCCGGGTGTCGACGTCGACGTCGGTCTTGGTCGCCGGCTGCAGCGTGGGGATGTTCGTCATGCGCCGTCCAGCGTGCCAGATCGGCAGGCCGCGGCCACCCGACGGACGAGGGTCCGGGCGTCGTCGGCGGTGGCGACGGGGTTCACGAAGGTGGGCTTGAGGGCCACGGCGCCGTCGATCCTCGTCCTCCCGACCACTGCCTCACCGGTGGCGAACAGCCGCCGGGCCGCGCTCGTCATGACGGCATCGTCTGGGCCGCTGGCCTCGGCGTCCCGCCACCGGAACACGCACGTCACGGTGCTCGGTGGGGCGACGAGGTCGAGATCGGGATGGCGGTCGACCTCGTCGGCGGCGGCTCGGGCGAGGCTCATCACGTGGTCGACCATGGCCGCCATCCGGTCCCGGCCCACGACGCGAGGGCGGTGACGACCTTGAGGGCGTCGAACCGCCGGCTGGTGTCGAGCGAGCGCCCGACCAGGGTGAGGTCCGAGCGGGGGCCGTCGGGTCGCGAGGTGGCGAGGGCGTCGATCACGCCGTCGACCAGGGCGCGCAGGCGCTCGGCGCTGGCCGGATCGGCGGTCAGGAACAGGTCGCCGAACGGCGACGGCACGGCCGCCAGTCTCGCCGAGTCGGGTCGCTCCGGGGTCGGGTCAGACGGGGGAGGAGGCCCGCGTCAGGGCGGCCTCGGCCTCGGCCACGAACCGCTCGACCAGCTCGGCCGCGGGGATCAGCGACGTGATGGCGCCGGCGCCCTGGCCGGCGGGCATGAACTCGCGGTCCGGGTCCACGTCGGCGGAGCTCTCGTCGCCCCCGAGGTGGTTGGCGCCGTCCTCGATCGACTTGATCACCTGGTAGGGGAAGGGCTCCGGGGTGCCGCCGGCCTGGTCGAAGGCCTCGGTGTAGGCGTTGCGCACGACCCGGCAGGTCTTGCCGGTGTAGGCCCGGGTGACGACGGTGCCGTCCTCGCCCAGGCCCAGCAGGGCGTCCTTGTAGCCGGGGACGGTGTGGGCCTCGGGGGTGGCGATGAAGCGGGTGCCGACCCACACGCCGTCGGCGCCGAGGGTCAGGGCCGCGGCCAGGCCCCGGCCGTCGCTGATGCCGCCGGCGGCGACGACGGGGATCTTGGCCCCGACGGCGTCGACGATCTGGGGGACGAGGGCGAGGGTGGCCACCTGGCCGGTGTGGCCGCCGGCCTCGGTGCCCTGGGCGACGACCAGGTCGCACCCGGCCTCGACGGCGGCGACGGCGTGGCGGACCTTGCCGCACATGTTGACCACGAGGAGGTTGAGCTCGTGGCAGAGGTCGACCACGTCGCGGGGCACGCCCAGACCGGCGACGTAGACCGTCGCTCCGCCCTTGGCGATGTCGTGGATCTTGGCCTCGAAGTCCTGCGGGGCGGCCGTGAGCAGGTCGACGCCGAAGGGCTTGGCCGTCCGCTCCCGGACGTCGGCCATCTGGGCGACCAGCTGCGGGTGGCCCATGGTGGAGGCGCCGATGCACCCGAACCCGCCGGCCTCGGACACCGCCGCCACCAGCTCGGCGTAGGACACACCGCCCATCCCGGCGAGCATGATCGGGTGCTCGACGTCGAGGATCTCGGTCAGCCGCGTGCGCATGCGAGCCACCCTAGGTCCCCCTTGACCGCCCGGTCAGTTCCCCCCTCGTTCCGTGGGCGCGAAACCAC
>DASYLG010000345.1:0-1702 GCA_036009685.1 Iamia sp.
GTCAGCTCGAGGCGACGGGCGCGCAGGTCGGCGACGGTCGGCAGCTTCTCGATCGTGATCTTCTGCCCGGTCACGCGCTCGATCGTCTTGAGCATCCGGTGCTCGCGGGGCTCGGCCAGGGTGATGGCCACGCCCTCGCGCCCGGCCCGGCCGACCCGCCCGATGCGGTGCACGTAGGTCTCGGGGGCCGACGGCACGTCGTAGTTGACGACGTGGGTCAGCTGGTCGATGTCGAGGCCGCGGGCGGCGACGTCGGTGGCCACGATCAGGTCGGCGGCGCCCGAGCGGAGCCGGTTCATGACCCGCTCGCGCTGCTCCTGGCCGAACCCGCCGTGGAGCGCCTCGGCCCGGTAGCCGCGGCCGTTGAGCGTCTCGGTCAGGGTGTCGACCTCGGCCCGGGTGCGGCAGAAGACGATGGCCGCAGTGGGCGCCTCGACGTCGAGGATCCGGCCCAGGGCGGTGGCCTTGTGGGCCCGGCGCACGAGGAAGGCGGTCTGGGTGACCGCGGGGGCCTCGCCGTCGGACGTGGTCGACCGGCCCAGCTCGATGCGGGCCGGGTCCCTGAGGTGCTTGCGGGCGACGGCCTCGATGCGGGGCGGCATGGTGGCCGAGAACAGGACGGTCTGGCGCTCGGTCGGCGTGGCCCCGAGGATCTCGTCGATGTCCTCGGCGAAGCCCATGTCGAGCATCTCGTCGGCCTCGTCGAGCACGACGGTCCGGACGGCGTCGAGCGAGAGCGAGCCCCGACCGAGGTGGTCGACGGCGCGCCCCGGCGTGGCCACGACCACGTCGACGCCGCTGTCGAGGGCGCGAAGCTGGCGGAAGATGGGCTGGCCGCCGTAGACGGGCACGACCCGGGCGTCGACGGCCCGCCCGTAGCGGTGGACGGCCTCGGACACCTGGATGGCCAGCTCGCGGGTCGGGACCAGGATGAGGGCGGTGGGGGACTTGGACCGGCGGGCCTCGGGCACCAGGGCGTGGATGATCGGCAGGGCGAAGGCCGCCGTCTTGCCCGTGCCGGTGGCCGCCTGGCCCATCAGGTCCCGGCCCTCGAGCAGGACGGGGATGGCCTCGCGCTGGATCGGCGTGGGCTCCTCGTAGCCGAGCTTGGTCACCGCCGCGACCAGATCGTCGGCCAGGCCCAGGTCGTCGAACCCCGTCTCGTCGGCCTCCACGGCCTCGTCCGGTGTCCCTGGCGCTTCCTCGTTCACCGATCAAGGCTAACGGCCAGGAACACCGGGTCCCCCAGGGAGGTTCCGCGGGACATGAAGGTCGACGTCTGGTCCGATGTGGTCTGCCCGTGGTGCTTCGTGGGGCTGGCCAACCTCGATGTGGCGCTGGAGGGCTTCGCTCACGCCGACGAGATCGAGGTCGTGCTGCACTCGTTCCAGCTCGACCCCCGGGCTCAGACCCGGACCCCCGAGGAGAACGTGGCCGGCATCGCCCGGAAGTACGGCTCGTCGGTGGGCGCCATCAAGGCCCGCCAGGCCCACATCATCAGCCTGGGGGCCGAGCGGGGCATCGACTTCCGCTTCGACCGGCAGTGGGGCGGCAACACCTTCGACGCCCACCGCCTGCTCCACCTGGCCCTCGACCGGGGCGTCCAGCGGGAGCTCAAGGCCCGTCTCGGCCGCGCCACCTTCACCGACGGCGACCCCATCGGCGACCACGACACCCTGCGCAAGGCGGCCGCCGACGTCGG
>DASYLG010000346.1:0-5551 GCA_036009685.1 Iamia sp.
TGCCCTCGTCCTCCTCGATGCGGGCGAAGGCGACGGCCGCGACCTCCTCGGGGACCCCGTCGGTCGGGACCGTGCACCACACCAGCTCCTCGGGGTGGAGGACGGGGTCGAGGCCGGCGAGGAGGGCGTCGAGGTCGGTCTCGCCCGCCATCACCCCTCGGCGGGGACGAGCGGGTGGTAGCCGGGGACCTCGGCGTGGGGCGTGTCGAGGTACACCTTGGCCTCGGGGTTGCCGCTGAAGCGGCCGTGGCTCCACCGGACCTCGACGTGGCCCCGGACGGTGACGTCGGCCCCCGCCTCCCGGTCGGCGACGCTGGCCTGCCAGCGGACCACCGCCTGGCCGGCGGGCTCGGGCCACACCTCGAAGGCCTTCAGCCGGTAGCGCTGCTGCCAGTCCCAGGCCGTGTCGATGCGGAGCCGCATGGGCGGCGCCGTGGCGCTCGACGCCCCCAGGACGAAGTACGGCGCCCCACCCAGCCGGAGCAGCCGCCACAGCAGGCGCTCCTTCTCGGCCCGGTCGCCGAGGTTGGCGGCCCACCGATCGGCCGATCGCTCGGCCACGGCCCGGACGAAGGCGGCGTAGGGCTCGGTGACCGACTCGGGCGTGATGCGCTTGAACGCCGCCTTCAGCAGGTCGCGCCCGCCCCGGGCCAGCTCGCCGACCATCTCGGGGACGTGGGCCAGCTCGGCGGCACCGGCGATGCCGCTCGTCTCCAGCTCGGACCGGGAGGCGGCGTAGTAGCGCTGGAGCTCGGCCGGCGCGACCGCCGCGAACCAGTCGCCCGCCTTGGCCACCGGGCCGCCCAGCCCACCGTCGAAGAGGCCGGCCGGGGCCAGGTTGTGGAGCACCTTGGACAGGTACTTGCACGACACCAGGTAGACCCGGTCGACGCGCAGGTCGGCCGGTACGTCGGACTGGAGCGGCAGCTTGTCGGGGCCCTTCCACTCGATCCGGGCCGGGACCCGGCTCCGCAGCGCATCGGTAGCCCGCAGGAAGGCGAGTCCGTTGTCCCACGCCCGGTGGAAGTCGGCGTCGTGGTCGCCGGCGGCGCGGGCCTCGGCCAGCTTGTCCCAGATGGCGTCGCCGACGCCGTGGATCTCGGTGGGTCGGGCCGCCAGCGCCCAGTCGAGATCGCCCAGGCCCAGCATGGCCAGACCGGTGGTGATCTCGGTGACCTCGGTCCGGAGGGATGGCACGACCCGAGCCTCCCACGCCGGTCAGGTCAGGGAGGCGACGGCTTCGACGAGGACGGCGGGGTCGTCGGAGCAGACGGCGTCGGCGCCGCGGGCGAAGATCTCGGCCGCCACCGCCACGTCGAGCGTGTTCCACGCCACGATGCCGAAGCCGACCGCTCGGACCGCCGCGACCCACTCCGGCGTGAAGGGGCCGAGGGCTCCGTCGCCGAACACGTCGTAGCAGGGGTGGACGAAGTCGAGGTCGAGACCTCGGGCCAGGCTGTGGACGTCGATGCCGGGGTCGTGGAAGAGCAGGCTGGTGGTGAGCCCGCCCTCGGTCTTGAGCCGCCCGGCGAGGTCGGCCCGGAAGCTGGCCCCGACGGCTCGGTCGCCCAGCCCGTGGGCCCGGACGAGGTCACCCAGCCGGGCGGATCCGCCGGGCAGGAGCTGCTTGACGTCGAGGTAGACGCCCAACCCGGCCTCGGCCACCACCGCCAGCACGTCGTCGAGCCGGGCAGGATCGGGCGCCGAGGCCGCCGCGGCCGCCGACCGCACCTCGGCCTCGGTCATCTGCGAGATCCACCGCACCCCGCCACCCGCCACCACGCCGTCGTGGACGGCGAGCAGGACCCCGTCGGCGGTCATGTTCACGTCGACCTCGACGTCGGTGGCGCCCCGGGCCGCGGCCTGCCGCACCGCCTCGGGCGAGTTCTCGGGGGCGAAGAGCGACGCCCCCCGGTGAGCGATCAGGTGCCGCTCGCCCCCGGCCACCCAGTGCGACGACGATCCATCGGGCACCTCAGCCGGGCTCGAGGTCGTCGGCCCGCCAGAACCCGAGCTCGGGTCCGTCGACCGAGCCCGACGCGTACGCCGCCAGCCGGCGCCGGCCCTCCGGCGACAGCACCTCGACGACGTCGAACAGGGCGGCGGGACCGGCCGACCGCAGCGCCCGGTCGATCGACGACCGGGGCTTCGGCACCGACGGGACCAGCAGGACCGGTGGCTCGCCGGCGTTGACCCCGGCGATCACCGCGCCCCGGCCCACGGCGGCCATGGCCGTGTCCGTGCGGGCCAGGCCCGACGGCGCCACCGTGAACCCGCCGGCCAGCTCGAACAGCCAGCGCCGCCCGCCCTTGTCGACCGCCGTCAGCGGGACGGTCAGCCCCACTCCCCGCACGGGGTGGTCGGCCTGGACGTCGGTGAAGCCGACCTCGCCCAGGACGGCGGCGGCGAGCTTCTTCATGGCCATGCCCCGCACCCGGGCCTCGGCCAGGGCCGCCTCGGCCGGGTCGGCAGCGCGCGCCGCGACCGCGGCCTGCTCGGCCTCGACCCGGCGCCGGGCGATGCCCACGTAGGCGGGGTCGAGGTCGTAGCCGGCGAACCGCCGGCCGGTGCGCACCGCCGCCACCGCCGTGGTGCCGGAGCCGAGGAAGGGATCGACCACCAGGTCGTCGGCGTAGGTGTAGAGCTCGATCAGCCGCTGGGGCAGGGCGACCGGGAACGGCGCCGGGTGCTCGACCCGCGAGGCCGACTCGGGTGGCATCTCCCACACGTCGAGGGTGGCCTCCAGGAACTCGTCGCCGGTGACGGTGGCGGCGTGGGGCAGCCCCTTGGCCTTGCGCTCGGCCGGCTTGAGGGCCCGCTCGAACCGGCCCTTGCCGGCGATGACCACCCGCTCGGTGAGGTCGCGGAGCACCGGATTGCGGGGCTGGCGGTAGGTGCCCCAGGCGCAGTTGCCCCCCGCGCCGCGGGCCTTGACCCACACCACCTCGCCCCGGATGAGGAGCCCGAGATCGTCCTGGAGGATGCGGATCACGTCGGCCGACAGCGACCGGTACGGCTTGCGGCCCAGGTTGGCGATGTTGACGGCGATGCGGCCTCCGGGCTCGAGGACACGCACGCACTCGGCGAAGACGTCGCGCAGCATCTCGACGTAGGCGACGTAGCTGTCGGGCACGGCCGGGTTCTCGGCGTCGAGGATCTCGTAGGCCTTGCCGGCGAAGTAGGGCGGCGACGTCACCACCAGGGCGACCTACCCGTCCTTGAGGTCGCTCATGTCGCGGGCGTCGCCGAGGACCAGCGGCTCGTCGGGGGCGTGGCGGACCACCGTGTCGTCGGTGCTCAGCTCGGGGGTGGTGAAGCGGGCGTAGAAGTCCGAGGCATCGTGGCTCTCGCGGCGGCCGACGCCGAAGGCCGACGTCGCCGTGGGGCGGCGGGGGCGGCGGGGGGTCTCGGCCATGGGAGAACCGTACCGGAGGGGTGTGACACTCAAGAGAGGCCAGGTCGGCCCCACCGGGGAGAGGCGGAACTACTCTCGCCGGGCCATGGCTGCCGACGACGACCTCCCCGAGAACGCCGACCCGGCGACCGTGATCGACACCGTGGCCGATCGGGCCGCCGCGGTCGAGCCCGGCGAGGACGACCTCGAGGAGGGCGGCGCCGACGAGGTGGCGGCCTGGCAGCGCCAGCTGGCGCAGGCGGCGATCTCGCCCCGGGCCCAGGAGGCCCTCACCGCGGCCCGTCACCACCTCGACAACGCCTGGCACAGCTCCGACGCCGGCACCGAGGACGCCCCCGCCGGGAAGCTGCGCCACGCCCACAAGGTGGCGCTCGTCGGCATGAAGCACGTGACCTCCCACCAGGTCCCGTTCAACCGCGAGCTGGTCGTCGCCATCGACCGCCTGACCCGTGTGGTCGAGGAGCTGGCCACCCGCCTGTCGGTGGTCGACGAGCTGGAGGAGCGCTACGACGCCACCCTGCGCCGGGCCCAGGCCGGCGTGGCCACCGCCGGGGTCCAGATCGACGACCTGGCCGGCGAGCTGGCCGAGGTCTTCGACGGGCTGGAGGACGCCACCGCCCGGCTGGCCGCGCTGGAGGCCACGGTGGCCGACCAGCGCCAGGTCCTCGGCGCCACCCGGGCCCGCGAGGACGTCGTCCTCCGGGCCCTGAAGGAGGTCCCGCCGAACGCCGCCGAGACCGTGCGCCACGAGGCCGAGGCCATCGACGCCACCCTGATCCGCCGTCTCGCCGTCGCCGGCCGCCCCCGCCCCGAGGTCGTGGTGGGCTGGGCTCGCCAGCTCGAGCCGGTCGTGGCGGCGGCGGCCGCCGGCGCACCGGTGCTCGACCTCGACCCCGATCGGGGCGAGTGGCTCGACGTGTGGGCCGGGCTCCCCGACGGTGCCACGGGCGTCGAGAGCGACCCGACGATCGCCACCGCCCTGCGCGAGCGGGGCCACGCCGTGGCCGACGGCCGGGCCGGCATCCACCTCGGCCTCCTGCCGGCCGCCTCGCTCGGCGCGGTCACCGCCGTGGCTCTGGCCGACGTCCGCCCGCTGGCCGAGCTGGTCGCCGTGGTCGACGGGGCCAGCGCCGCCCTGCGCCCCGGCGGCGTCCTGGTCCTGGTCTTCGCCGACCCGGCCGGCGCGAGCACCGGCGACGTCCTCTGGGCCGATCCCCGCCGCCGCCCCCTCCACCCCGCGACCCTCGAGCTGCTCGCCTTCGAGCGGGGCTTCGCCGAGGCCGAGATCGTGGACCTGGGGGACGGGGCCCGGGCGCTGGTGGCACGGACCGCGGGCGGGGCGCCGTCGGACCGGTGACCGGCCGTCGCATCGCCGTCCTCAAGCCCGACGTCGGCGTGGCCGGCGGGTTCGAGCGGGTCGCCGCCCGTGTCGAGGCCACCCTCCGGGCCGACGGCCACGACGTCACCCGGCTCACCGTCGATCTCCCGTGGGACCCCCGGGCGCGGGTCTTCGGCACGTCCATCTCGTCCGAGGCCTGGTGGTCGTCGCCGGAGTACTTCCGCTACCTCGCCGGGGTCGAGGAGTTCGACCGGGTCGTCACCCGTCGCTTCGACGCCGTCATCTCCACCCAGCCCCCGTCGACGACGCACCGCCACCCCCGGCACCTGGCCCTCTTCTTCCACCACCACCGGGTCTTCTACGACCTGGAGGACGTGTGGGTCGCCGGCGGCTTCGCCCCCGACCCCGACCTCCACCGGCAGGCCGGCGTGCGCATCCGGGCGCTCGACCAGCCCCGCTTCGACGCCGTGCGCTGGTTCGCAGCCGGGTCGGAGACGGTCCGGCGCCGGCTGGGGCGGTTCAACGGCATCGACCGGGTGTCGCTCTTCCACGCCGGCATCGCGGTGGGCGGCACGGTGGCCGCGGCGGCGCGCCGGGCCGCCGAGGGCGCCGAGCGGGACGGGCCCGTGCTGTGCGTGGGCCGGCTCGAGTTCCCCAAGCGGCCCGAGCTGCTGGTCGCGGCCATGCGTCGGCTGCCCGAGGTGCCGGCCGTGCTGGTGGGCGACGGCGGGCGCGAGCGATGGGTCCGCGCCGTCGACAACCGTCTGGCCCAGCCCGGCGTCGATCTCGACCAGGTC
>DASYLG010000347.1:0-4682 GCA_036009685.1 Iamia sp.
GTCGACGGGGGGCGGGAGGCGCTCAACTTCTCCGAGTGGGGCGAGGAGGACGAGGCCCATGACGCGGCCGAGGAGGTCACCGACGGCGCCATGCCCCCGTCGCAGTACACGATGATCCACCGCGGTGCCCGCCTCACCGACGAGGAGGCGGCGATCCTGATCGACGCCCTCGAGCAGATGGACGACGGCGGCCGCGGTCGCGGCCGAGGCGGCGACGACGAGGACGGCGGCGGTTAGGACACCGGGACCTCGAAATCGGTCCGGTCCTGACCGAACGTCGCGCCCTGGAGGTGGACGAAGACCACCGTCAGCTCGGCGGCGTCCTCGAACGTGGCCTCGACGGGCTGGTCGGTGACGACGTCCTCGGTGGCGTCCCCCTCGCCCGGCGCCATGGCGTTGACCAGGAAGCGGGCGATCTCGGGGTCGGAGACGATGCCGTCGCTCATCGGGTGGATCTCGACCGTCCAGCCCGTCGAGGACGTCGTCACCGTCCCCGTCAGGTGGTAGCTCGTCGAGCCGTCTCGCACCACGGTGAAGTCGTGCGCGGCGGCGCTCGTGTCGTTGCCCATCGGTCCCTCCAGGCTCGGCGGACAGAGGCAGATCCCCCTCCGGAGCCGGCACATGCTGTCACAGCGGAGCGGCCCGCGCCGACGCTCCTACGCGGGGCGGGGGAGGCGGGCTCTCGCCACGACCAGGCCCACGAGGGCGATGGCGGCGGCGGTGACGAAGGCGGCCCGGTCCGAGCCGACCAGATCGACGACGACGCCGAGGACGGGCGCGCCCACGCCCTGCGAGAGATCGAAGAAGAGCGAGAAGGTGCCCACGGCGTGGCTGCGCTCGGCCGCCGGGGCGGTGTTCACGGTCAGGCCGAACAGGGCCGGGAACAGCAGCGACATGCCGACCGAGAAGACGAGGGTGCCGGCGGCGATGGCCGGCGCCGCGTCCACCGCCGCGATCAGCAGGCTGCCCACGGCGATGGCGACGAGCGACAGCGTCGTGGTCCGCACCGCCCCGAAGCGGTCCGGGACCCGGGCGCCGAGGACCCGCATCACCAGCACGGCGACGCCGTAGAGCAGGAAGTAGGGCCCGGCGTCCTCGATGCCCAGGTCGTCCAGGTGGATGGCGAGGAACGAGCTGAAGGCGGCGAAGCCCATCAGCCCCAGCAGCAGGATCGTGCCCGGCATGACGGCGGCCGGGTGGAGGAAGCCGTGACCCGAGCCTTCGTCGGCATCGACCACCTCGCCCTCGACAAGTGTTTTCGGGGCCTGCTTGCCCAGGTCCCTCGGGATGAGGAGGGCGACGGCGGCGGCGACGGCCGCCAGCACGGCCGACACCAGCCAGACGCGGCCGGCGCCGCCGTTGCGGTACAGCACCTCGCCCAGGAAGGGCCCGATGGCCAACCCGCCGTAGATGGCGGTGGAGAAGAACGATGCCGCCTCGCCCCGCCGGTCGTCGGGGCTGAGGTCCTGGGCGGCGGTGGCCACCCCGACGAAGAAGGCCGCCTCGCCCAGCCCCGTCAGCAGCCGGAAGCCGATGAGCACGGGCAGCGACTCGACCAGGCCGTAGCCGAGGATGGAGACGGCGGCCACGGCGGCGCCCACCACGGCGAGGGGCCGGCGACCGAGCGTGTCACCCAGACGACCGACGGCCGGGCGCACCAGGGCGGCGGACACGGCGAAGGCCCCGACGGCGGCCCCCACCGCCACGCCCGAGCCGCCCAGCTCGTCCTCCACGTAGCGGGGCAGGACCGGCAGGTGCATGCCCAGGGCGGTGAAGTAGCCCAGGGCGGCGACGGTGATGAGGACGAACGTGGGCGTGACCAGCCGCCCCGGCGGGGCGTCGGGCTCGGTGGCGGTCGCGTCCAGGGTCACGAAGGAGGTGCAACCGGGCGAGCGGCCCGGTCCTTCCCGCCCCGGACGAGGGTCACAGGGCGGCGGTGCCGGCCAGGACGGTGACGGTGTCGCCGCCGATCCAGGTCGTGGCCCCGTCCCGCTCGACGTGGATCCGTCCGGCCCGGCCCATCGCCGTGCCCTGGGCGGCCACGTAGGCCTCCGGCAGGATGCCCGCGCCCTGGAGCCACTGGGCGACCGATGCGTTGAGGCTGCCGGTGACCGGGTCCTCGGGGATGCCGGCGGCGGGCGCGAAGCCACGCACCTCCACGGCGACGTCGGAGCCCTCGGGGTGCGGACCGACGACGCCGACGTCGACCCCCAGGGCGGCGAGGGCGGCCATGTCCGGCCCGAGCGCCAGCACGGTGGCGGCGGCATCGAGCCGGAGGGTGTGCCAGCGGGGGCCGTTGTCGAGCACCTGGGCATCGACCACGGCGTCGGGGTGGACCCCGAGGGCGGCGACGGCAGCGGCGATGACGTCGGGAGCGACGGCGCCGACCCGGACGGGCGGGGCGGCGAACGCCAGCCGACCGTCGACCCGTCGGAGCGTCACCGGCCCGACGCCGCACTCCTGGACGATCGTGCCCTCGACGGCCGGCTCGCCCCCGGCCTCGAGCCAGGCGTGGGCCGTGCCCAGCGTCGGGTGGCCGGCGAAGGGGAGCTCGGAGCCCGGGGTGAAGATCCGGAGCCGGTAGTCGGCACCCGGCTCGGTCGGGGCCAGGACGAAGGTCGTCTCCGAGAGGTTGGTCCAGCGGGCGAACGCCGCCATCTCGGCGTCGTCGAGGTCGTCGGCGTCGAGCACCACCGCCACGGGGTTGCCGAGCGTGGGCTCGGCCGTGAACACGTCGACCTGGCGGAACGGGCGGGCACGGGCCATGACCCGAGTGTCGCCGTCCTAGTCCTCGGGCGCCACCGACATGTGGACGAGGTACATGGGCACGGTGGCCTCGTCGGCGACGAGCGTGTGGAGGAGGCCGGAGGGCAGATCGGTGGCGTCGATGCCCTCGCCCTCGCCGGGGATGCGGCCCATCGAGCCGAGGTCCTGCACCTCGCCGGTCCCGAGGTCGACCCGGTAGACGCCGTTGTGGTCGTCGTCGGTGGCGAGCCAGAGGGCGCCCTCGGCGATGTCGGCGCCCTGGATCCGCTCGACGGTGCGATCCATCACGAGGGGCTCCAGCGGCGTGACCGTGGTGCCCTCGACCGTGTACCGGACCAGCGTGTCGTCGCTGAACTCGTCGGTCGACCACACCACGCCCTCGTCGTCGATGGCCACGAAGGCGTTGTGGTGCTGGGCGACCGGGAAGGAGTCGACGTAGGCGAGGGTCTCGAGGTCGAAGCGGGCGGTGAGCTGCTCGCCGGTGTCCTTGCCGGCCGGGCTCTCCAGCGGCACCCAGAGGACGTCGTCGAAGACGTCCGGGTCGCCGATGTGGTCGTACCCCAGGGCCTTGAGGTCATCGGGCATGGCGTCGCGGTCCTCGACCACCACGGTGAGGTCCTCGTCGGTCCGGTGCAGCGACCACTGGCTGGTGAAGATCCACCCGTCGTCGAGGCGGGCCAGGCCCTGGCGGTAGAGACCGTCGACCTCGACCTCCTCGGTGATGGTGACGGCCAGGTTCGGCGGCACGGTGGTGGTCGTCGCCTCGGTGGTCGGCGCCGCCGTGGTCGCGGTGGTCGGGGTGGCGTCGTCCGCCTCGGGCTCGTCATCGTCGGAGCAGGCGGCACCGGCCAGCACCAGGCCCAGGACGACCACCGCTCCGACCGCTCGCCTCATCGACATCCCTCCTGGCCGGGCGGACGGTAGCCGTCAGGCGAGGACGTCGAGGGCGACGAGCCAGGCCCGGAGGGAGACGGCGTCGGTGAAGGCGATTGCCGTCATCCCCAGCTCGGTGGCGCCGACGAGCTTGGCCGGGCTGTCGTCGGCGAAGGCGACCCGCTCCGGCGGGAGGTCCAGCGCTGCGCAGACGTGGGCGAAGGCCCGCCGGTCGGGCTTGGCGTGACCGATGACGGCGCTGTTGAAGATGCCGTCGAAGCGGCGCACGACGTCGAGGGTGGCCAGCTCGGCGTCGATCGTGTCGGTGCCGTTGGTGAGGATCACCACGGGCCGGCCCGTGGCCCGGACCTCGTCGACCACGGCCAGCACGGCCTCGTCGAGGGTCGTCGGCGACTCGCCCCACGCCTCGGCCGCCTCGGGGACGCCGAGGGCGGCGCCGACCGCCGTGATCCACTCGGCCTTGGTGGTACGGCCGGTGATCACCGGATGGAGCAGGTCGGGGGCGTAGGCCGCGGCGGCGATGGCGCCGGCCTCGAGCCCGTGGCGGCGGCACAGCTCGGCCTCGTGGCCGGCGTCGAAGTGCCGCACCACCCCGTCGAGGTCCAGCACCAGCGCGTCGATCCCCGTCACCCGCCCACGCTGTCACACGTCCGCAAAGGGCGACCATCGGAGGGAACCGGGCCCGGCCCGGCGCAGCCGCTGGGGGTCTGGGGGGACCCCCCAGGCGAAGAGCCGTGGGGCCGAGGGACGAGGCCTCCGGCTCTGGGGCCTTCAGTGCGAGCACCCGGCGATCGGTGTCGGCGAAGCCGACGCCTTCAGGGTGGCGGGTGGGGTCGGAGGACGTGAGCGCCGTCAGCTCGAAGGAACGGAGTGAGCGCCAGCGAACGAGTGGGCGGGTTCAACCGGTGAGCGCACTGCTCTTGTGAGGATGTGTTGTCCTCGATCACAGGAGTGGTGTCATGGCTGTTGGGGTTCTCACCCACGAGCAGAAGCAGCTCGCTTTCCGGCTACGGGCTCGAGGG
>DASYLG010000348.1:0-2150 GCA_036009685.1 Iamia sp.
ACCTCGGCCTCGGGCCGCAGGTCGAAGGGGCGTCGCAGCCGGCGCACGACCCGGTCGTCGCCCAGCGCGAACACGTCGGCGTCGCGGCCCGTGGCCACGAGGGGGCCCAGGGTCGCGTCGTCCACCTGGTCGTCCTCGATCTGCACGCCCTGACCGTAGGCTCCCCGGTCATGACGAGCAGTGGCATCGACCTCGACGAGCTCTCCCCCGACGTGCGGCCGCAGGACGACCTGTTCGCCCATGTGAACGGCCGCTGGGTGGAGGCCACCGAGATCCCCTCGGACCGGGCCGCCCACGGCGCCTTCCACGTCCTCCACGACCAGTCCGAGCTCGACGTCCGGGCCATCCTCGAGGAGGCGGCCGCCTCTGACGCCGCGCCCGGCACCGACGAGCGCAAGGTCGGCGACCTGTGGGCCGCCTTCATGGACGTCGACGAGGTCGAGGAGCGCGACGCCGCGCCGCTGGCCGACGACCTGGCCGAGATCCGGGCGGTCGGCAGCGTCGACGCCTTCGTCGCCCTCATGGGCCGGCTCCAGCGCCACGGCTCGCCCGGCGTCATCGACTTCTTCGTCGACAACGACGGCGACGACGCCACCCGCTACGTCGTCAACGTGGTCCAGAGCGGCCTCGGGCTCCCCGACGAGGCCTACTACCGCGAGGACGCCCACGCCGAGGTCCGCGCCGCCTACGTCGAGCACCTCGCCACCGTGCTGCGCTCGGTCGACGAGCCCGATCCGGCCGGTGCCGCCGAGCGGGTCATGGCCCTGGAGACTGCACTGGCCGAGGCGCACTGGAGCGCGGTCGAGAGCCGCGACGCCATCAAGACCCACAACAAGCTCGACCGGACCGCCCTCGAGGCCACCACCGCCGGGTTCGACTGGTCCGGCTGGCTGGACGGCCTGGCCGCCCCCGACGCCGCCTTCGCCGAGGTCGTCGTCCGCCAGCCGTCGGCCGTCGAGGCCGCCGCCCGCCTTCTGGGCGAGGTGCCGCTCGACGACTGGAAGGCGTGGTTGGTCTTCCACCACGTGCGGGCCGCGGCGCCGTACCTGTCGAGCCGGTTCGTCGAGAACAACTTCGCCTTCTACGGCACCCGCCTGTCGGGCATCCCCGAGCTGCGCGAGCGCTGGAAGCGGGGCGTCCAGGTCGTCGAGGCGGCCATGGGCGAGGCCGTGGGCCAGCTCTACGTGGCCCGCCACTTCCCGCCCGAGGACAAGGAGCGGATGGACCGCCTCGTCCACTGGCTGGTCGAGGCCTACCGGGTGCGGATCTCGCGGCTGGAGTGGATGACCGAGGAGACCCGGCAGCGGGCCCTCGACAAGCTCGACCGCTTCACCCCCAAGGTCGGCTACCCGGCGTCGTGGCGGGACTACTCTCCGCTGGAGATCGACCGGGCCGACCTGCTGGGCAGCGTGCGCCGGGCCGCCGCCTTCGAGTCCGACCGCAACCTGGCCAAGATCGGCCAACCCATCGACCGCGACGAGTGGCACATGACGCCGCAGACGGTCAACGCCTACTACAACCCCGGCATGAACGAGATCGTCTTCCCGGCGGCGATCCTGCGCTGGCCGTTCTTCGACCCCGAGGCCGACGACGCCATGAACTTCGGGGGCATCGGCGCCGTCATCGGCCACGAGATCGGCCACGGCTTCGACGACCAGGGCAGCCGCTACGACGGCGACGGCAACCTGGCCGACTGGTGGACCGACGAGGACCGCGAGGCCTTCGACCGGCTCACCCAGGCCCTCATCGCCCAGTACGACGCCTTCGAGCTCGACGGCCTCCCCGACCACAAGGTCAACGGCGGGCTGACCGTCGGCGAGAACATCGGCGACCTGGGCGGCATCGGCATCGCCCTGGCGGCCTACGAGCTCAGCCTCGAGGGCGCCGAGGCGTCGGTCATCGACGGCCTCACCGGCCCGCAGCGGGTGTTCCTGGGCTGGGGCCAGGTCTGGCGCATGGCCACCCGCCAGGAGGAGCGCATCCGCCGTCTGGCCATCGACCCCCACGCCCCGCCCGAGCTGCGGGCCAACGTCGTCCGCAACCTCGACGAGTTCCACGACGCCTTCGCCGTCGCCGAGGGCGACGGCATGTACCTCCCCGAAGGGTCCCGCGTCCGCATCTGGTGACCACGAGGTGCCAGGCACCTCGTG
>DASYLG010000349.1:0-4626 GCA_036009685.1 Iamia sp.
GCACGTCGGGCCAGCACCGATCCCCATGTCGGACAGGTGGCGGGAACCTGTCCTGCCGCGATCCTACGCCGAGGTGTCAAGTGTCACCTACCGGCGAGTGCCCCCGGGGTCGACCACGCGGTGGAGGCCGGCCGGGGCGGAGGATCTACGTCGAGACGGTCTCGGCGACCAGGGCGTCGAGGGCACCGACGGGCAGCGGGCGGGCCAGCAGGTAGCCCTGCACGTGGGTACAGCCCAGCCGCCGCAGCTCCTCGAGCTGCTCCTCGGTCTCGACGCCCTCGGCGACCACGCAGAGGTCGAGCGCCAGGGCGATCGAGATGATGGTGCGGACCAGCGCCCGGGTGCGGTCGTCGCGCCCGAGCAGCTCCACGAAGCTGCGGTCGATCTTGAGCTCGTCGACGTCGAGGTGCTGGAGGTAGCTGAGCGACGAGTAGCCGGTGCCGAAGTCGTCGATGGCGAGATCGACGCCGAGGGCCCGCAGACGGGCGAGGGTGTCGAGCCCGGGCCCGAGCAGGCGCACCATCGCCGTCTCGGTGATCTCCAGGCGGAGGTGACGGGCCTCGAGGCCGCTGCGCTCGAGGGCGCTGGCCACCACGACCGGCAGCGAGTCGTCGAGCTGGTGGACGGAGATGTTCACGGCGACGGTGAGGTCGGCGCCCTCGCGGTTCAGATCGGACACGTGGGCGCAGGCCTGGTCGAGCACGAAGGCGCCGATGGTGGCCATCTGGCCGGTGGCCTCGGCCACGGGGATGAACTGGGCCGGGGAGACCGAGCCGAGCTCCGGGTGGGTCCAGCGGGCCAGCGCCTCGACGCTGGCCAGCCGGGGCTCGTCACCTGTGATGTCGAAGATGGGCTGGTAGTGGAGCTCGAGCTGATCGCGGGCGAGGGCGTGCCGGAGCGCCTGCTCGATGGCCAGCCGGCTGTCGGTCGAGGCCCGGAGGTCCTCGTCGAAGAGCTCCCACCCCCGCCGGTTGGCCTTGGCCTCGGCCATGGCGATGGCGGCCTCGCGGACCATGTCGTCGGGATCGTGGTCGGGACCCGACGCCAGGGCGATCCCGACCGACGCCGTCAGCGTCACCTCGGTGTCGGCCACCGGGAAGGGCGTCTCCAGCGCGGCGGCCAGGCTACGGGCGACGGCCACGGCACCGACAGTGTCCACGTCGTCGCAGACGACGACGAACTGGTCGCCGCCGAAGCGGCCGACGGTCTCGCCGGGCGTGACCGCCTCCTCGAGCCGGACGGCCACGGCGCGCAGCAGGGCGTCACCGGTCGCGTGGCCCAACCCGTCGTTGACCACGCCGAAGCGGTCGAGGTCCACGAACAGGACCGCCACCCCCGCCGAGGCGTCGCCCACCCGGCGCAGGGCCCGGTCGACGCGGTCTCGGACGAGGCCCCGGTTGGCCAGCCCGGTGAGCAGGTCGTACGACGCCTGGGCCGTCAGCTGCGACTCGTAGTCCACGCGCGCGTCGAGCATCTCGTTGAACTGACGAGCGAGCAGCGAGATCTCGGCCGGGCCGGCGACGGGGATCGGCGTCGGAAGCGGGCTGCGCCCGGCCGCCAGCACGGCCCGGGTCATGGCCCGCAGCGGCGCCACGATGCGGCGGGCGACGACGGCGGCCATGGTGGCCAGGGCGATCACCGCAAAGCTGGCCAGGGCGATGCCCCGGGCGAGCAGATCGCGCGCCGACGCCGTGGCCGTGTCCTCGTCGAGACCGGCGTAGATCCGCCAGCCGAGCGTCGGGACGGGACCCGAGGCGTAGATCCGCCGGGTGCCGTCGAGCCCGCTCCACGTCCCGTCGGGACGGCCGGCGAAGCCCGTCCCCTCCAGCCCGCGGCCGGCACTGTCGGGTTCGGAGGACGCCGAGCGGACGACCTCGGTCGCCGGTTCGACCACCGTGAAGACGAACCCGGTCGGGCCGCCGTAGGTGCGGGCCAGGCGGGGGGCGACGTCGGAGACGCCGAGGAGGTAGGCCAGGACGCCCACCGGCTCGGTGCCGTCGAGCAGGGGGGCGGCCACCACGACGGAGGGCTCGCCGGTGAGGGCGTCGTCGGTCACGGGGAAGACCTGGGGGCCGTCGCCCTGCAGGGCCTCGGCGATCCAGGGGGCGTCGCCGTGCGTGGCGTCGGGAGGTGCGCCGGTGCGGGCCAGGGACGAGCAGGTGACCGTGCCGTCGGGGCGGACGATGTCGATGTGGCCATCGGGGAAGACCCCGGCGCCGCCCGATGTCAGCGAGCAGCCCTCGGGCCGGGTCAGGGCCTGGACCAGCCCCGGGGACGCGACCGAGCCGGCCATGCCGGTCACCGCCTCGTCGATCGAGTCCTCGATGGCGTCGGCGGCCAGGTCGGCCTGGAAGCGGGCGTCGGAGGCGGCGTCGGACCGGGCCCGGCGGATGCTCAGGGCGTAGCCGTAGGCGGTGGTGGCCACGGTGAGGACCACGGCCGCCAGGACGATCGACAGCAGCAGGCCGCCCACGGATCGGTGGCGTCGCTCGGCGCCCTCGGCTCTCTTCGACACGCCCACGACCTCTGACCCCTGACACTCCCTGCCCCCTGCACCCCGTCCATCGGATGACATGGGACACATGTGAGGGGTTGTTCAGTCGGCGAAGACGTCCCGGGACAGCTGGACGAAGAAGCTGTGGTCGTGCCCCTGGTTGGGATCCTCGGCGTTGTAGGCGCGCCCGGGCGTCCCGTCGGGGACCTTCTCCTCGGAATAGATCGCGCCCACCGGACACACGTCGGGCTGGTAGCAGGCGGTGCACGACGTGCACTCCTCGGTGTTCACGTAGAGGAGCCCGTCGGCGAAGACGCTGATGTGGTCGGGGTCGGCGACGTGGGTGTTCTCGACGGTGCCGCTCCCGGCGACCTCCTCGGAGAACAGCGTCCCCGTGCTGGGGTCGTACTCGTAGATGCACTGGACCGGGCACACGTCCACGCAGGCGCGGTCCTTCACGTCCATGCAGGCCTCGGTGATGATCGCGATCCCGGACATGGTCATCGCTCCTGCCGAGGGCCTCGGGCCAACGATCGGCGCTGGACGTCACCACCGGCTCGGTCAGCCTTCCCCTTGGGGCCTAGAGCCACCCGCGACGGCGGAAGGTGAGGTAGAGGCCGATCGAGAGCAGGAGGGCGACCGCGGTGGCGGTGATCGCCCCGCCGTGGGTGCCCGAGCCGGGGAAGGGGACGTTCATGCCGTAGTAGCCGGTGACGAGCGTGGGCCCGGCGATGATCGCCGCCCAGCTGGTGACCTTCTTCATGATCTGGTTCTGGCGGTAGTCGCGCAGGCTCAGGTTGGTCTCGACGATCGTGCTCACCAGGTCCCGGAGCGACTCCGACGACTCGCTCACGCGCAGGATGTGGTCGTAGACGTCCTGGTAGTAGGGCCGCAGCTCGGAGCCGACGAACGCGCTGTCGTGGCGCATGAGGGCGCTGACGGCCTCCCGCATCGGCACCACCAGCCGGTGGAAGTGGACGAGCGCCCGGCGCATGCCGAACCAGTGCTTCTGCTGCGAGGGGGCGAGCGGGGTGTCGGCGAAGATGCCCTCGCTGACCTCGTCGTAGAACTCGTCGAAGGCCTCGACGGCGTCGAAGTAGCCGTCGACGACGGCGTCGAGCAGGCCGTAGAGCAGGTAGCTCACGCCGTGGGCCTCGATGTCCTCGGTCCGCTCCCACCGCTCGATCACCGGCTCCAGCGACCAGGCATCGTCGGCGCGCACCGTGATCAGCCAGCTGTCGCCGATGAAGACGTCGATCTCGTGCTTCGTCAGCACACCGGCCTGGCGATCGAGGTCGACGGCGTGGCACGAGAGGAAGAGGTGCGACCCGTAGTGGTCGAGCTTCGGCCGCTGGTGGGGCTCGAGGGCGTCCTCGACGGCGAGGTCGTGGAGGCCGAGCTCACCGGCCAGCACGTCGAGCTCCGCCTTCGTCGGCCCGCACAGGTCGATCCACAGCCAGGCGTCGGGTTCGTCGGCGTACCGGGAGACCTCGTCGAGGGCGATGTCCTCCATGGCGGACGTCCCCTTGCAGTGCACCCTCGTCGTGACCGCTCCCATGGACGTCCTCCTGGGACCTAGGTGTCCAGCTCGTGGCGGTAGATGTTGGTCTCGCGGGGGTGGAAGCCGAGACGCTGGTAGAGGCGGTTGGCGGCTTCGCGGCTGGGACGGCTGGTGAGATCGACGGTGCGGCAGCCGAGCTCGGCAGCCAGGTCGAGGGCGAAGCGGTTGAGGGCGTCGCCCACGCCCCGGCCCCGGGCGTCCCCGTCGACGACCACGTCCTCGATCCAGGCCCGCAGGCCGGTCGGGATGCGGAACACCACCAGCGTGAGCGAGCCCAGGACCGAGTCGTCGTCCTCGGCCACCAGCAGGTGGGTGGCCGGGGCCTCGATCATCTCGGCCAGCTCAGGCGCGTCGGGCGGAGGAGCCGAGCGGGACAGCTGGGGGATCAGCCGGGCGAACACGCCGACCAGGGCGGACACCTCGGCCCCGTCGGTGACCTCGCGGACACGCACCTCGTCGGCCATGGCGCCCGACCGTAGCGGCCGGCGGGCGACCGTCACCGACGGTGGCGTGCGTCACACAGGCTTCAGGCGCCCGACCCCAAGACGCAAAGCAGCCGACGACCGCTGGC
>DASYLG010000350.1:0-3014 GCA_036009685.1 Iamia sp.
CGACGGGTGTGCGGGCCATGGGTCACCAGTCGGTCCCGACCCCGTGACCTTGAGCCGGACCCGCCCTGGTGCCGGGGCGGCCGCCAGGTGCCAGCATGAGCGGATGGCCGCCGATCGCCTCTACTTCCGCCAGCTCCTCGCCGGGATGGACGTCGCCGAGGACGACGTGATCGCCCAGCAGATGGTCAACTTCGTCTACCTGGTGGGCGATCGCGAGACGGGCGAGGCGGTGGCCGTCGACCTGGCCTACGACGTGCCCGGCATCCTCGACCTGCTGGAGGCCGACGGCATGCGCCTCACCGGTGCCCTCGCCACGCACTACCACCCCGACCACGTGGGCGGCAGCCTCATGGGCCACGCCATCGCCGGCATCGCCGAGCTCCTCGAGCGCACCGATGTGCCCGTCCACGTCCAGGCCGACGAGGTCGAGTGGGTCACCAAGGCCACCGGCGTCAGCACCGACCACCTGGTGGGTCACGCCAGTGGCGACACGGTGACCGTGGGCGAGATCCCCATCACCCTCATCCACACGCCCGGGCACACGCCCGGCAGCCAGTGCTTCCTCGTCGAGGGCAAGCTGCTCGGCGGCGACACGCTGTTCCTCGACGGCTGCGGGCGCACCGACCTGCCCGGCAGCGACCCCGAGCAGATGTACCTGTCGCTCACCCAGCGGCTCAACCAGGTGCCCGACGACGCCGTGCTCTACCCCGGCCACCTCTACTCGCAGAAGCCGGCCGCCCCGATGGGCGAGGTCCGCCAGCGCAACGTGGTGTTCCGGCCCCAGACCGCCGAACAGTGGATGATGATGTTCGCCCCCTGATCGGTTCGGCCGATCGCCTCTGCCCCCGGAGCCCCCGTGACCGATCCCGTCGAGCCCGCCACCACCCTCGCCGTCCCCCGTGACGACGGGTCCATGGACATGCCGGTGTGGCTGCCCGAAGGCGGGTCCGGCCCCGGCGTCGTGCTGGTCCAGGAGATCTTCGGCGTGGGGGAGTGGATCCGGGCGGTGGCCACCGAGCTGGCCCAGGCCGGCTACGTCGTCGGCGCCCCCGACCTGTACTGGCGGATCGCCCCGGGCTTCGCCCCCGAGCACGACGAGGCCGGCATCGGAGCCGCCTTCGAGATGGTCGGTCGCCTCGACGTCCCCGGGGCGGTGGGCGACACCGTCGCCGCCCTGTCCGCGCTGGCCGGGCACGATGCCGTCACCGGCACCCCGGCGGTGATGGGCTACTGCCTGGGCGGCACCATCGCCTGGCTGGCCGCGGCGGAGGGTGAGCCGGCGGCCTGCGTGTCGTACTACGGCTCGGGCGTCGCCGATGCCGCCGAACGGGTGGCCGACATCGGTTGCCCCACGCTCCTCCACTTCGGCGGGGCCGACCCCTTCATCAGCTCCGAGCAGGTCGCCATCGTGGCCGCCGCCGTCGAGACGGTCGAGCGCGTCGAGCTCCACGTCCACGCCGGTGCCGGCCACGCCTTCGAGAACGACCGGGCCGAGCAGTTCCACGACCCCGATGCCACCGTCGTCAGCCGGGCCCAGACCCTCGAGTTCCTCCGCACCCACCTCGCCGTGTGAGGCCCGCCCACGAGGTGCCAGGCACCTCGTGGGCCTCCGGCCTGGTCGAGGGTCTGGCGGGTCAGTCGAGGCTGGTCGGGAGGGGGTCGGCCTCGCCGGTCTGGACCCGCCAGAGGGCGGCGTAGAGGCCACCGCCGGCGACCAGCTCGTCGTGGGTGCCCGACTCGACGACCCGGCCCCGCTCCAGGACGTGGATGCGATCGGCGTGGCGGACGGTCGAGAGGCGGTGGGCGATCACCACGACGGTCCGGTCGCGGCCCACGGCCTCGAGCGAGCGCTGGATGGCGGCCTCGGTCTCGTTGTCGACCGCCGAGGTGGCCTCGTCGAGCACGAGGATCCGGGGGTCGCGCAAGATGGCCCGGGCGATCGAGATCCGCTGGCGTTGGCCGCCGGAGAGCTTCTGGCCCCGCTCGCCGACGACGGTGTCGTAGCCGTGGGGCAGCGCCCGGACGAAGTCGTCGGCCTCGGCCAGCCGGGCGGCGGCCACCACGTCGTCGAGCGGGGCATCGGGCCGGCCGTAGGCCACGTTCTCGCGGACGGTGCCCTGGAACAGGAAGACGTCCTGGCCCACGTAGCCCATGGCCCCCCGCAGCGAGGGGAAGGTCAGGTCCCGCAGGTCGGCGTCGTCGAGGCGGATGGCGCCGGCGGTCGGCTCGTACAGCCGCAGCAGGAGCTTGACGACGGTGGACTTCCCGGCCCCCGTCGAGCCGACGATGGCGTGGGTCTCGCCCGCCGGCACGTGGAGGTCGAACCCCTGGAGCACGGGCGCGCCGTCGGGGCCGTAGGCGAAGTCGACGCCGTCGAAGCGCACCTCGCCCCGACCGTCGGGCGGGAGAGCGGTGGCGCCGGGCGTGATGGTCGGCTGGACGGCGAGGAGGTCGAGGATGCGCCGGGTCGAGGCCATCGCCCGCTGGTAGAGGTCGAAGGTCTCGCCCAGGCGGGTCAGCGGCCAGAGCAGCCGCTGGGTCATGTAGACGAGCACCGAGAAGATGCCGATGTTGAGGTCGCCGGCGAGGGCGCTCCGCCCGCCCACGACGAGGGTGGCGGTGAAGGCGGCCAGGATCGCCATGCGGATGATCGGGGTGAAGGCCGACGACAGGCGGATGGCCTCGCCGTTGGCCTCGCGGTAGCCCTGGCTGGCGGTCTCGACCCGGGCGACCTCCCGGCGCTCGGCGGTGAAGGCCCGGATGGTGGCGATGCCCGAGAGGTTGCCGGCGATCAGCCCGCCGACGTCGCCGGCCGCCTGGCGGACCTTGGCGTAGCGGGGCTCGAGCCGGCGCTGGAACAGGATCGAGCCGTAGATGATCACGGGGATGGGGACGAAGGCGACCAGCCCCAGCTCGGGGGCGGCCACGAAGAACACGGCCCCCACGAACACGACGTTGACGGCGGTGGCCAGGATGTCGATGGCCCCGATGTCGAGGAAGCGCTCGAGCTGGTT
>DASYLG010000351.1:0-3132 GCA_036009685.1 Iamia sp.
GGCGGGGCCGGCGCAGCACCCGGGCCACGAGGTCCTGGGCGGCCGACACGCTGCCCTGGGCCACGCCACTGACGGTGTCGCCGATCCGGTCGGCGGCGCCGGCGACGGTGCCGATCACCAGGTTGCCCGGAGGCACCTGCGGCGAGCGGGGGTGCGGGTGGGTCGGGGCCACCTCGCGGGCGGCCTCCATGGCGTCACCCAGATCGGAGAGGGCGTTGCGGCCCAGCTCGTCGCGGACCTTGGGGAAGTAGTCCTGCTCCTCCTCCTCGACGTGGTGACGCACGTTCTCGATGAGGACGGTGACCTTGGCGTCGAAGCGCTCGTCGCGGGGATCCATCGTCTCCAGCTCGGAGAGGAGCCACTTCACGACGTGGTGCTCCTCGATGCTCTCGAGCACGATGTCGTCGGTCTCGGGGACGGTCTCCCGGGTCACCGGGTAGAAGAGCTGCTCCTCGATGGCGGCGTGGATGGAGAGGGCCTCGATGATCCGGTCGACGATGTCCCGCTTCTCGACGTAGGCCCGGTCACCCGCCTTCTCGAACCGCTTGAAGAGCTTCTCGACCGCGTGGTGGTCGTCCTTGAGCATGGTGATGGCGTCCATGACGAGAGCCCCTGCCCGATCCGACCCCGTCGTGAAACAGATGTGGCGCATGTCGCCCGGTCCCGGTCAGGCGAACGTCCTGACCAGGCGCAGGACGGCATCGGCGTCGGGACCCTCGCCCCGCAGGGCCGTGGCGGAGGCCGCCAGCCGCTGGCCGGCGACGGCGCAGAGGTCGACGGCCGGACCGCGGATCGTGGTCGGCGCGTCCCCCTCGCCGAACGACCACTCCGTCCCGTCGGGGCCGGTCAGGACGAAGCGCGCCGCGCCGGCCGGCTCCAGCCCCGCTCGGCCCAGGGCGTAGGGGACGGTGCGCCAGGCCAGCCGGGCGATGTGCCAGAGCCGATCGGTCGGCGCCAGCTCGACGCCGAGCCCGACGGCGACGTCGAGGCTGTGGATCCACGCCTCGGCCAGCCGGGTGGTGGCCAGGGTCCGGGCGGCCAGCTCGCCGGCGACCCACGGCACCCGCGCCTTCGGGTCGACCGCCGCGAGGGCCGCCTCGACCGCGGCCACGCTGGCCTGCCAGCGGGCCCGCGAGGCCTCGGGTTCGGCCCGGTCGATCTCGACCATCACCGCCGCCAGCTCGTCGACGTCGGCCGGCCGGGCGGCGGCCATGCTCAACGCCCGAGACTCCTGCGCCGCCTCCCACCGCCCCGTCACCGAGGCCACCGCCATCTCGTTCGACTGGGCCAGGTGGAGGAGGACGTCGGCCACCGACCAGCCGGGGCAGCGCGAGGGCGTGCCCAGCCCGGGGGCGTCGAGGTCGCGGACCAGGTCCTCGAGCTCCTGGTCCTGGGCGGCGAGGGCGGTCAGGACGTCGTCATCCACGGGCGGGATCATCGCGCCCCGCCCGTAGCCTCGCCGCCATGAGTGCGAGCGAGTTCAACGAGTTCAACCGGCAGATCATCGAGGACTTCCGGGCCAACGAGGGCCAGGTCGGCGGGGGGTTCGCGGGGGCGCCGATCCTCATCGTCCACTCGACGGGCGCCAAGAGCGGCCAGGAGCGGCTCAGCCCGCTGGTGTTCCGGGCCGACGGCGACCGCTGGGTCATCTTCGGGTCGAAGGGCGGCGCGCCCACCCACCCCGACTGGTTCCACAACCTGGTGGTCAACCCCGAGGCCAGCATCGAGGTCGGCACCGACACCGTGCCCGTCACCGCCACGGTGGCGGAGGGCGACGAGCACGATCGGCTCTGGGAGGCCCAGAAGGCCGCCATGCCCGGCTTCGCCGAGTACGAGGAGAAGGCCGGCGGCCGCCGCATCCCCGTGGTGATCCTCACCCGACGCTGACCGGCGCTGACCGGCAGGCGTCGTCGAGACCTGGGACGATGCCGGGCGTGTTCGCCTCCTCCACCAACGACCACGGGTTCGACCGGGACCGGCTGGGCCGGCTCGACGCCGTCCTCCACCGCTACGTCGACGGGGGCAAGCTCCCCGGCGTCCAGACGCTCGTCAGCCGGCGCGGCGAGCTCGTCCACCGCGACCTCTACGGCTTCACCGACGTCGAGTCCGGCGCCAAGGTCGCGCCCGAGACGCTGTACCGCATCTACTCGATGACCAAGCCGGTCACGTCGGTGGCGCTGATGATGCTGTTCGAGGAGGGCGCCTTCCTCCTCGAGAACCCGGTGACCCGGTGGCTGCCCGAGCTGGCCGACCTCCGGGTGTGGGTGGGCGGCACCGCCGACGCCCCCGAGACCCGGCCGCTCGAGACGCCCCTGACGGTGCACCACGTGCTGACCCACATGTCGGGGCTGACCTACGGCTTCCAGTACGTCCACCCCGTCGACGAGCTCTACCGGCGCGAGGGCCTCGGTGACTTCAGCGTCCCCGATCACGACCTCGACGAGGGCATGGCCCGCCTCGGCCGCCAGCCGCTCCTGTTCGAGCCGGGCACCCAGTGGAACTACTCGATGTCGACCGACGTGTGCGGCGCCCTGGTCGAGCGGATCAGCGGCGTCCGCCTCGACGAGTTCCTGCGGATCCGCATCTTCGAGCCGCTGGGCATGGCCGACACCGGCTTCTCCGCCCCCGAGTCCGAGCTCGACCGGTGCTCGGTCCTCTACGCCTGCGCGCCCACGGACAAGATGTTGCCGATGGCGTCGGCTCGGTCCATGACCCGGCCGCCCACGTACCTGGATGGTGGCGGCGGGCTGGTCAGCACGGCCGACGACTACCTCCGGTTCTGCCACCTGCTCGTGGGCGGCGGCGCCGTCGACGGCGTCCGGCTGCTGTCGCCCCGCACCCTGCGGTTCATGGCCAGCAACCACCTGCCCGGGGGCCGGACCCTCAACGAGATGGGCCAGACCACCTTCGCCGAGGTGGCCATGGAGGGCACCGGCTTCGGCCTCGGCTTCTCCGTCCTGGTCGACCCGGCCGCCAACCAGACGCTCGGGTCGAAGGGCCTCTACGGCTGGGGCGGCGCCGCCAGCACGGCCTTCTGGATCGATCCGGTCGACGAGCTGGCCGTCGTGTTCATGACCCAGCTCCTCCCCTCGAGCACCTACCCCCTCCGCCGCCACCTCCAAGCCGGCGTCT
>DASYLG010000352.1:0-17717 GCA_036009685.1 Iamia sp.
GACCGTGCCCCCCGAGGTCGGCGGCACCCCGCCCACCACCGAGGGGACGGCGTCCACCGACCCGGGGACCACGGAGCCCGAGGCCGGGGTCGTCGACGCCTTCGACGGCGATCTCGGGGCCTGGGAGCCGGTCGCCGGCGAGTGGGCCGTCGAGGACGGGGCTCTCGTGGGGCCCGAGGCGGCGGACGACGCCCCGGCCTTCCTGCTCCGCACCGACGAGGCGCCCGGCATCGGCGCCGAGGTCGGCGTCTCGGCCCGGGCCGCCGGGCTGGTCGTCGGGTACACCGATCCCGGGACCCACGTCGCTGCCCTGGCCGTGCCGGCGCTGGGCGGCTGGCGTCTCGAGGTCCACGTCGACGGCGACGAGGTGGCGAACGCCTCGGTGCCCGCGGCAACGGGCGCCGGGACGGTCGTCGAGCTGGTCGTCCGCGACGGCGAGGCGGCGCTGATCGTCGACGGGGCCGAGGCCGGCACGGTCGACACGCCCGACGGGCTCGGGTCCCGCGTCGGGTTCGTGGCCCGGGGACCGGCCGGGGGCGAGTGGGCCTCCGCCCTCGAGGGCCGGACCGGGTGAGCCCGGTCACCACCGCCAGCCGACCTCCGGCGTCGACCGAGCGGGCTCCGAAGGAGGGCTGGGTGCGGCTCCCCGCCCTGTCGACCCGCGCTCTCCTCGTGGCCATCGTCATCGCCGCCGGGCTGGTCCGCCTGGCCGGGGCCTGGGCGGGGTCGCCGTGCGTGGTGACCGACAAGGCCGAGGAGGCCGCGGCGGCCGCCGCCGAGGGCGAGTGCGTCTCCTACAACGACTCCGTCACCTACCTCACCGACGCCCGCCAGAACGCCGACGGCGACTGGTTCACGACCATCGAGGGCGACTCCGGTCCCGTCCCCACCGCCCTCCACGCCCCCGGCTTCGCCGTGCTGCTCACCCCGCTGGTGGCGGTGGGGATCGACACCTACGAGGGGTTGCGGTACGCCGTCGCCCTCCTGGGCACGGCCTCGGTGGTCGTCATCGCCCTGCTGGCCCGGCGTCTGGCGGGTGACCGGGCCGCCCTCGTCGCCGGCGCGCTGGCCGCCGTCCACCCCCTCCTCTGGGTCAACGACGTCGTGCTGATGCCCGAGGGCCTCTTCGCCGTGGCCGTGGCCGGGGTGGCGCTCCTGGCCCTGCGCTTCCACGACGAGCCGACCTGGGCGCGCGCCGCATGGCTGGGCGTGGGCATCGGTGCCGGCACCCTCTGGCGCAACGAGGCCCTCTCGGCCGTCGTCTTCATCGTCGTCCCGCTCGTCGCCGGCCTGAAGCTGCCCACCGCCGCCCGGCTGGCCCGGTTCGGGGCCGTCGTCGGTGCGGTGGCGCTCGTCCTGGCGCCCTGGGTGGCCTACAACCACTCGCGGTTCGACCGGTGGGCGCTGACCAACGGCGTCGGCGCCGGCCTGAGGGTGGGCACCTGCGACGAGACCTTCTACAACGACACGCTGCTGGGCCTCCGCTCGGTCGACTGCCTCCAGGAGGACGGCGCCGAGATCCGCGAGGAGGCCAACGACGACGAGGTCGGGCGGAGCCGGGTGTTCCAGGACGGCGCCGTGGCCTACTACCGGGACAACCTGGGTCGGGCTCCGACGGTGGTGCTGGCCCGGGTGACGCGGGTCTGGGGGCTGTGGCGACCCTTCGAGTCGGTGCGTCTCGACGATGCCATCGAGCAGCGGGGGGCCCAGCGCTCGCAGATCGGCGTCGTCGTGGGCTGGGCCCTGCTGCCGTTCGCGGCCTATGGCGCCCTCGTCCTGTGGCGCCGGCGGGTGCCGCTCAGCCCGCTCCTCGGCTGGATCGCCACGTCGACCCTGCTGGCGGCGGCCAACCAGCCCCTCCAGCGCTTCCGCATCGGCGGTGACGTGGCCCTGGTGGTGCTGGCCGCGGTCGGCCTGCTCGCCGCCGCCCAGGTCCCGGCCGCCCGCCGCCTCGTCGGCCTCGACCCCTTGCCGCCGACCCCCGACCTCTCGTTCCGTGTGCGGAAGGCCACCGGACCGGTGGGAACCCGCACACAGAACGACGACTAGAGGCCCATGGCCAGGCCGCCGTCGACCGGGAGAACGGCGCCGGTGACGTAGGCGGCGGCGTCGGAGGCCAGGAACTCGACGACGGCGGCCACCTCGTCGGGGGTGCCGGCCCGCCGGAGGGGTGCCCGCCCCAGCTCCTCGGCCTGGAGGCGGGACCCGGCCGCATCGAGCATCTCGGTGCGGATGGCGCCGGGGGCGACCACGTTCACGGTGACCCCCCGGGGTCCGAGCTCGCGCGCCAGCGAGCGGGCCAGCCCGGTGAGCCCGGCCTTCGACGCGGCGTAGAGGCTGCCCCCGCTGGCGCCCCAGCCCGCCGACACCGAGCCCACGAACACGATGCGCCCGGAGCGGGCCCGGGCCATGGGGCCGGCCGCCCGACGGGCCACGCGGATGGCGCCCACGAGGTTGGTGTCGAGCACGTCGGCGATGTCCTCGTCGGTGGCCCGCATGAGCATGTTGATCGGCCCGATGCCGGCCGAGGCCACCAAGACCTGCACCGGCCCGAGCTCGGCCTCGACCCGGTCGAAGGCGGCGTCGACCTCGGCCGTCGAGCGCTGGTCGGCCCGGACGGCCAGCACGCCGGGGGGCGGCTCGCTGGTCCGGTACGTCCCGGCCACGCGATCGCCGGCGGCCAGCAGGCGCTCGGCCACGGCGCGGCCGATCCCGCGCCCGGCTCCGGTCACCAGCACCACACGTCCGTCGCTCACGGGCCCTCCCCGGGGGTGATCATCCTGGTGCCGGCCTCGTCGGGTGGGGCCGACCGGAAGTGGGTGAACCGGGCACCAGGGTGGTCGCCGACGACGGCCACGCCGGCGTGAGTGCCGTCGGTCAGGTCGTCGTCGCGCCCGGCGACGGCCAGCACGCCGTCGACCCGCACATCCATCACCGGCCCGTCGAGGGCCACGGCGACGGAGCGGACGGCGCCGTCGTCGCCGGGGGGCAGCGCCGCGGACCCGAGCAGGCGGCTCCGGTCCGAGACCACGCTCACCAGGCTGATCGTGCCCTCGTCCGGCTCGACCATCACCAGGGCGTAGGTGCCGGGGTCGGCCCAGCGCACGACGACGGCCCACCCGTCGCCGCCGAAGGTGCCCTGGACCTCCACCTCGCCGTCGACGCCGTCCACCGGGCGCACGGCCACGCTGAGCTGGGGCCCGGCCTCCGCCACCCGGGCGCCGTCGGGCCCGGTCTCCCACCGGCCCCGCACGTCGTCCCAGCCGTCGCCGCCCACGGCCTCGTCGTGACGCTGGACGGGGCTGGCCGCGTCGCGCACGGTCCCGAACTGGCTGAGCAGGATCCCGATCACGACCACGACCATGACGGCGAACAGACCGAGCGTCATCGCCACCGAGCGCAGCTCGCCGCCGGGGCCCTCGGCCCGAGACTGCTCCGCTCGTTCGTCCCGCCGTTCCTGCGGCGTCCGGGTGGCCGTCATCGGTGCACCATCGAGCCGCAGGACACATCCAGCCCCTGCGCGGACTCGGAGCACCAACGACCGCCGACGGCTCCACTCGCTCCGCTCGCTCCACCGCCGAGGACAGAGCCGTGCTGTCTGGTTCGCTCGCGGCGCTCGCTCACAGGGCATCCACGGCGGCGGCCAGGTCGATGCTGAAGCGGGCGCTGCCGATCTTGTTGAGGTGGACGCCGTCGGCGAAGTGGTTCGCCGGGTAGGCGACCTCGGTGAAGTCGATGACCTCGACGTCGAGGTCGGCGGCCACGTCCCGGATGTGCTGCTCGGCGGCGTCGGTGGCCTCCTGGCTGCCGGTGAACGGCGTGTAGGCCGCGGGCAGAGTCGGCGGGATCACGAACACGAGGTCCGCCCCCGCCGCCTCGGCCACGTCGCGGAAGCCGAGGAGCTGGGTCGCGGTGGTGCGGGACGACCGGAAGATCTGCTGCTGGACGGGGTCGTCGAACGTGAACCCGATGGGGATGGGCTCGGTGTAGCCCCAGTAGTTCGTGACCCCGCCGCGTGCCTGCATCAGCTGGTCGGCCCACACCTCGGCGGTGCGGGCGACGGTGGTGCCGTCCTGCAGGCGGACGGGCTGGAGGCTGTCCTGCTTGGGCTTGTCCTCACCCGTGATCCGGTCCCGGGCGGCCCGCACCAGCTGGATGGGCGAGCGGAACGACGAGCGGTGGCGCACGATGGCCGACCGGTCGGCGAGGCGTCGGTCGGCCCGGGACAGGGCGCCGTCCTCGAGCCGATCCATGGCGTCGTCGAACAGCTTCTCGACCACGGCCCGGCTGGTGTTGAGGATGTCGATCTGGGGGACGTCGAACGGCGTCACCCCCACGACGATCAGCGCCGGATCGGTGCGGGGCAGGACGAAGTCGCCGGCCCAGCGGCGCATCGAGTCGAAGGGCTGGCCCAGCAGCGAGGCGTTGTAGGCACGGGGGTACGACACCGAGGTCGTCGCCCACGTCTCGGGGTCGATGGCGGCGTCCATGGCCGAGCTGCCCAGGAAGACGACGTCGGTGCCCTCGTCGGCCTCGTCGAGGGCGACGACCTGCTCCCACTTGAGCTCGACCTCGGCCGCATCGCCCGCCTGGCTGACCGGCAGCCAGTCCTCGACGGACCGCACGCCGACCTCGGTGGCGAGCAGGAGGGCGACGACGGCGGCCGCCAGCGCGCCCAGCGGCACCCGGCGCCGGACCAGCTCACGCAGCTTTCCCACGCCGGACCTCACCCGTCGAGACGGGCGGCGTGGCCCTCGACGAGACCGAGGTGCTGCCACGGGAGGATGCCGAACATCTGGGCCAGGGCCTCGTCGCCGCCCAGCGCGGCGAGCGGCAGGGTCGTGGGCCACGCCTCCTGCGTCCGCAGCCAGGGCTTGGTGTAGAAGCCGAGGAGGGCGTGGCGGCGGCCCTCGGGGGGCGTGGGCGCGCCCCGGTGGGCGCCGGTGCCGTGCCACAGTCGCCCGTCCAGGAGGATGAGCGTCCCCGCCGGGCACTCGATGGCCACGCTCTCGTCCGGGCGGACCGCCCGCTCCGGCGGGCCTTGGACGCGGTGGCTGCCGGGCACGACGCGGGTCGCCCCGTTCGCCTCGGTGAAGTCGTCGAGCGGCCAGATCACCTGGAGGCCCCACGGCTCGGTCCAGGGGGTGGGGAGGAAGCCCTGGTCGGAGTGGACGGCCATGTGCCGCCCCCCGGCGCCGACGATGTTGGCGCTCAGGTTCGACAGGAGGACGTCGGGGCCGAGGACGGCGCGGGCGGCGTCCAAGACGGTGGGGTCGGCGGCCGCGGCGACGAAGACGGGGTCGAGGGCGGGGAGCCGGTAGACGCGCTGGCAGCTGTTGCCGTGGTACTCGGTGGCGGTGCCGGCGGCCCGCTCGGCGGCGGCGGCCTCGACGAGGGCGGTGCGGAGTCGGGCCGTGCGGCCCGCGTCGCAGGCCCCGGCCAGCAGGCCGATGCCGGTGGTCCGCAGGTCGGCCAGCGCCACGTCGATGGTGGAGGTCACGCCCGGGACGGTCGAGGTGTCCTCCACGGTCACGGTCGCCGATCGTAGGCGGTGGCTGTCGGCGCTCAGCGGGCGCGGGCGCGGAGGACGGTGACGAGTCCGACCCGGGCGGTGAGGGTGTCGGCGTCCACGGCGATGGTCGCCTCGGCGCCGACGGGGAGCGGAGCGGGAAAGCGAGCTTCCACGTGGGTCGGCGCGAGCTCGGCCCCGGTGAGGGCCGACCAGAGGGCGAGGAGGCCGGGGACGATGGGCTCGGGAGCGCCCTCGGCGTGGGCCGACGAGGTGTCGCCGGCGGCCCGGCGGTAGGCGTCCAGGGCATCGGCGTCGACGGTGACCGCGCCCACCGGCGGCCCCTCGGCCCGGGGCACCGACGGGAGGCCCCCCCGGTCGATGGGGCGGGGGTCGAGCCGTCCGGCCACCACGTGGCGGGAGCGGACCACCGGGCCCTCGGGACCGGACACGTCGACGTCGATCCACAGCCCGTCACCCGCCCCGAGCCGCGCCGTACCCCGCAGCCGGGCGGTCACGTCCAGGGCCACGTCGGTGGGCACTGGTCGGACCAGGTCGAGCTCGACCCAGGCGTGGCGCGTGCTCGTGGGGTCGGCGCCGGTGGCGGGATCGTCGAGCACGGCGAGCAGCCCGCGCACCAGGGGCCGGCAGGACGGGTGGACGAGGGCGGCGGCGTCGGCGGAGGAGACGACGTCGGTGAGCCGCGCCGGGCGGCCCGACGTCACGGCGTCATGCCCCCGTCGACGGCGATGACCTGGCCGGTGAGGTAGGCCGCGTCGAGGAGCATGTCGAGCACCGGGCCCACCTCGTCGGGCGTCGCCGGGCGCCGCAGGGCGGTGCGATCGAGCAGGCGGTCGCGGGCGGCGTCGGCGACCTCGGCGGTGATGGCGCTCTCGACGAAGCCGGGTGACAGGGCGTTGACGGTGATCGAGCGGCGCCCCACCTCGTGGGCGAGGGTGCGGGTCAGGGCCTCGACCCCGGCCTTGGAGGCGGCGTAGGCGCTCTGGCCGGCGTTGCCGAACGAGGCGACGGGCGAGGTCACGTTGACGATCCGGCCCCACCGGGCCTTCAGCATCGCCGGCAGCACGGCCCGGTCGACGTGGTACGCGGCGACCAGGTTGACCCGGATCGTCTCGGTCCAGACCGCCGGGTCCTGACCCACCACCAGCCCGTCGACCCGGACGCCGGCGCAGTGCACGAGCACCCGCACGGGCCCCAGAGCGTCGGTCGCCGCCGCCACCACCGCCTCGGCCCCCTCGGGCGTGCCCAGGTCGCCGGTGACCACGGCGGCCGGGACGTCGAGGTCCGCCGCCACCGCCTCCGCCCGCTCCGGGTGGGCGTGGGCGTGCAGGGCGACGGGCAGCCCGCGGCGGGCCAGGATGCGGGCCGCCACCCCGCCCAGCGCCCCCGACGCCCCCGTGACCAGCGCTGCCGTCCCCTCCGGCATCCCCTCGACCGGCCGCTGCTGCACACCGAGACCGTATCTCCCGTCAGGGATCCCCCTGCCGAACCCTCCTAGTGTTCCGCCGTGGCGTTCAACTCGTTCCAGTACGCGGCGTTCCTCGCACTGGTCGTGTTCGGGTACTGGGCCCTGCCGCGCCACCCGCGGAAGCTCCTGCTGCTGTCGGCGTCGTACGTCTTCTACGCCTGGGTCGACGTCCGCTTCACCGCCATCCTCATGGCCACGACGCTGATCGACTTCGGCGTGGCCCGGTGGATGGGCCGATCGGCCGACCCCCGGCTGCGCCGTCTGCTGCTCACCGTCAGCGTGGGCAGCAACCTGCTGACGCTGGCCTTCTTCAAGTACTTCGACTGGTTCCGGGTTCCGGTCGAGCGGGCGCTCGAGACGATCGGCTTCTCCGAGCCGCGCGTCGCCCTCGTCGTGGTGCTGCCGGTCGGCATCAGCTTCTACACGTTCTCGACGCTCAGCTACACGATCGACGTCTACCGCCGCGAGATCGAGCCCACGCCGTCGCTCATCGACTTCATGGTCTTCATCTCGTACTTCCCGCACCTGCTGGCGGGGCCGATCATCCGGGCCAAGCGGATGCTCCCGCAGATCGTCGACCTGCCCACCGCCCCCAAGCGCGAGCAGATGCGCGAGGGCCTCGAGCTGATCTTCATCGGGCTGTTCCAGAAGGTCGCCATCGCCGACGCCCTGTCACCGGCGACGGCTCAGGTCTTCTCCCAGTTCGGCGATGGCACCGGCCCGGGGGGGCCCGGCTGGGTGAACCTCTGGGTGGCGACGCTGGCGGCGGTGATCCAGTTCACCTTCGACTTCGCCGGCTACTCGAACATCGCCCGGGGCAGCTCCAAGCTCCTCGGCATCGAGCTGCCCTACAACTTCCGCCAGCCGCTCACCCGCAGCCGCAACTTCCGCGACTTCTGGCGCCGCGACCACATGACGATGATGGCCTGGTTCCGGGACTACCTGTACCGGCCGCTGCGGGGCCGCGGCCGCGGGTGGGCGTGGAGCGCGGTCTGCCTGTGCCTCGTCTTCGCCCTGTCCGGGCTGTGGCACGACGACGGCCTGGTCTGGCTCACGTGGGGCTTCGTGATGGGCGGCGTCCTCTCGATCGAGCTGTGGGTGTCCCAGCGGGCCGATGCCCGGCGTCGGGCCGCCCGGAAGGCGGCGCGGGCCCAGGCACGGGCCGTGGGCGACGCCGGCGGTGGTGACGAGGGGCCGGGTCTGGAGGAGGGTCATGGCGCCGTCTCCGTGCCCGTGGCCGACCTCGGTGGACCGGCGGGCACCGCCCTCGAGACCACGAAGGGCCGGTCGTCGCTGGGCGTCGTCCGCCGGCGCGATCGCCGGTCCGAGGATCTGGCCGTGGCCTCGGTCAGCCGGCTGCCGTCGTGGTGGCCGGTGGTCGCGCCCGTCTACGTCTTCATCATGGTGGCGGTGCAGCACGCCTGGGTGCGGACCGGCTCGGTCGAATCCAGCCTGCGTCTCTACGGCCAGCTGGCGTGGCCCCGCTTCGCGCCGATCGACCAGAACCTGCTGATGCTCTTCGCCTACGCCCTGTTCTCGCTGATCCTGCTCGACCGGCGCGAGGCCGAGATCGAGCGCCATGAGGGCAAGCCCGACCCGCTGACCCTCGGCCGGGCCGTTGCCTACGGCGCCATGGTCGTGCTGATCGTCGTGTTCTCGGGCCAGGCGCCCGTGCCGTTCGTCTACTTCCAGATCTGATCGGGAGCGGTAGGGTCCGGCCCATGTCGGACGAGCTGCGCGCCCAGATCCTCACCGCCGTGCGGGAGGCCGCCGTCGAGGTCCTCGACTGCGACGCCGACGAGGTCACCCCCGACGCCAACCTCAGCGAGACGCTCGACGCCGACTCGATCGACGTGATCGAGATCGCCTCGACGCTCGAGCGGCAGTTCGGCGTCGCCATCGAGGACCACGAGGTCTACGACCTCTCGACGGTGGGCGAGCTGGTCGAGCTGGTGGCCGGCAAGAAGGAATAGCCGTTCCGTGTGCGGAAACCCACCGGACCGGTGGGTTCGCGCACACAGAACGACCTGGAGTGGCTACCGCGGGCCGAGGATGTCGGGCGGGAAGCCGCCGCCGTCGACCTCGATGCGCTGGCCGGTGACGTAGGCCCCGGCCGGACCGCACAGGGCGGCCACCAGCGCGCCGACCTCCTCGGGCCGGCAGATGTGGTCGTAGGGGAAGGCGTCGTCCATCTCGGTCATGTCGTCGGTGCCGTGGATGGCGTGCATGAGGCGCTGGCCCATGGGCGACACGACCAGGCCCGGGCAGACGACGTTGACGTGGATGCCGTGGCCGACCTCCTCCTTGGCCAGGGTGAAGGCCAGCTCCTCCATGGCCGCCTTGCCCACGTTGTAGGGCGAGCCGTTGGCGCCGTGGTCGCGGGTCGACACGCTGGAGACGAAGACGATGTCGCCCCGCGGGCAGGTGCGCATGGCCGGGAGCACGGCGGCGGCGCAGTGGAAGGGCCCGAAGGCGTGCACCTTCACGACCTTCTCGAAGTGGGCGGGGTCGACGTCGGACACCGGCTGGAAGCGGCTGGCGATGCCGGCGCTGGCGACGAGGATGCTCGGGGGCCCGAGCTCGTCGGTCGCCGCGGCGACCATGGCCACGACCTCGGCCCGGTCCTCGACCGACGCCTGCACGGCCGTGCTGCGGCGGCCGGTGGCCCGGATCTGCTCGACGACCTCCTCGGCCTGGTCGCGGTGGCGCCGGTAGCCCACGGCCACGTCGGCCCCGGACTCGGCCAGGACCAGGGCGATGCCCCGCCCGATCCCCCGGCCGCCCCCGGTGACCAGGGCGGTCCGACCCTCCAGCGGTAGCGCATCGCTCATGGCGTCGCACCGTATGCCGCCGACGGACCACGAGGTGCCAGGCACCTCGTGGTCCGTCAGGTGACGTTGGCGATGGCGCGGGTGAGCTGGCGCTCGACGCGGGCCGGGTCGCGCGTGGGGACGGGCCAGATGATGCGGTCGACGCCCATCGCCTCCAGGCGCTCGACGGTGCGGGGCGAGGGCGAGGCGCCGGCGGTGATCTCGATGGCGGCTGGGTCCCGCCCCGCCTCCTCGGCGGCGCCGCGGACCGCGTCGACGAGGCCCCGCAGCACGTCGGGGTCGCGGTGGTTGGTGAAGAACCCGTCGCCGATCCGGCCGGCCCGGCGGGCGGCGTGCACCGACGGCCCGCAGATCACGACGGGGATGCCGTCCGGCCCGGCGGGCGTGGGCCGGCAGGTGACCGGGGGGAAGGCGACCCCCGGTCCCTCGTAGGCCACCGCCGCCCCGGTCCACAGCCGGCGCATGGCCTCGATGGCGGCCTCGGCCCGGGGCGCGCGGTCGGCCCAGGTGGTGCCCACGGCCTCGGCCTCCTCGCGGCACCAGCCGAGCCCCACGCCCAGGCGCAGCCGTCCCCCGGAGAGGAGGTCGAGCGTGGCGGCCTGCTTGGCCAGGTGGAGCGGGTTGCGCTCGGGCAGGATCACGCACGACGTCCCCAGGAGGATGGTCGAGGTCCGGGCGGCGGCGAAGGCGAGCCAGGTCAGGGGCTCGGGCAGGTCGGCGGCGTTGCCGATGGGCATGTCGCCGCTCACGGCATAGGGGTACGGCGAGTCGTAGGACTCGGGCACGACGAGGTGCTCGGTCAGCCAGACCGAGTCGTAGCCGAGGCCCTCGGCCGTGGTGACGAGGTCGATCACCGCCGGGCCCTCGGTACGGGGACCGAACCCGGTGACCACTCCGAAGCGCATCGCCGCAGTCTCGCGGGGTGGTCGGACCCCATCGAACTCTGTGCGAGTGTCGCCGCTGTACGGCGACAGTCGCACAAGGTTCGGCTGGGCCTACGGTGAGGACGTGCGCAGCGCGGACCGACAGGTGGTCGTCACCGGCATCGGCGTCGTCGGCCCGGGAGGCGTCGGCGCCGACGCCCTGTGGGACGTGTGCGCGGACGTCACCTCCCGGCCCGCCCCGCACCCCGGCACCATCGATTTCACGCCCGCCGACCACCTGCCCCGGCGCGAGTCGCGGCGCATGGACCGGACCACCCAGATGGCGTGCGTCGCCGCCATGGACGCCCTCGCCGCCGCCGGCGACGTCGGGACGCCCGGCGACCGCGGCGGGGTGGTGATCGCCAGCGCCTACGGCGGGGTGGCGGCGCTCGCCGAGGGCGTCCTGGCCGTCGACCACGAGGGCCCGGCGGCCGTCTCACCCGTGTTCGGCACCGTGTTCCCCGTCAGCGCCCCGGCCTCGGCGGTGGCGGCGCGCGCCGGCTGGACCGGGGCGAGCATCGGGCTGGCCGCCACCTGTGCGTCGGGCACGGTGGCCATCTCCGAGGGTGCCCGGCGGATCGCCGACGGCCGCTGCGACATCGTGCTGGCCGGCGGCACCGAGGCGCCCTCGACGCCGGCCGTGGTGGCCGCCTTCGAGCGCCTCACCGTGCTCTGCGCCGACCGCCCCCGCCCCTTCGACGTCGACCGGGACGGCTTCGCCCTGGCCGAGGGGTCGGCCGTGGTGGTGCTGGAGTCGGCCGAGCGAGCCCACGCCCGAGGCGCGACCGTGCTGGCCGTCATCGCCGGGGCGGCCGAGCGGACCGACGTGGCCGGCGTGTTCGCCCCCTCCGACGAGGCCGCGGTCCTGGCCGCCTGTCTGCGGGCCGCCCTCGACGACGCCGGGATCCGGCCCGACGAGGTCGCCCACGTGAACGCCCACGGCACCGGCACCGGGGCCAACGACGCGGCCGAGGCGGCGGCGATCATCGAGGTGCTCGGCCCCGACGTGCCCGTCACGTCGGTGAAGGGGGCGCTGGGCCACGCCGGCGGCGCCGCCGGAGCCATCGAGGTGGCCACCGCCGTGCTCTCCATCCAGCGCCGGGCGCTGCTCCCGACGGTGGGCCTCGAGACCCTCGATCCCGCCTTCCGCCTCGACGTGGTCACCGGGGGCACGCGGCCCTGGGAGCCGGGCCCGATCCTGTCGGCGTCGCTCGGACTCGGCGGCCAGGTGGCCGCCATCGTGGTGACACCGCCGTGACCGGGCGGCGGGTCGCCGTGACCGGGGTCGGCGCCGTCAGCCCCGGTGGGGTGGGGGCCGACGCCCTGTGGGAGCTCGTCGTCCGACCGTCCGACGCCCCGATCGATGCCACCGTCCCCGGCTGGGACGCCAGCCGCTGGTTCGAGCGGCGCGAGCTCCGGCGCACCGACGACTACGTCGCCTACGCCGTGGCCGCCGCCGAGGAGGCCGACGCCGCCGCCGGGAGCCCCCGCCCCGACCCCCTCCGCCGGGCCGTCGTGCTGGGCAACGTCTTCGGGCCGTCGATCGCCGTCGAGCAGGCGGTGGGCACGGCCAGATCCGAGGGCGACGACGCCGTCCCCGCATCGGTCGGCCTGCTCGCCTCGACCTCGTCGGCGGCGGCCACCGTCGCCCAGCGGTTCGGGGCCCGGGGCCCGGCCACGGTCGTCGCCGGGGCCTGCGCGGCCGGGACCCACGCCCTGGGCCAGGCCGCCGCCCTGGTGGCCACGGGCGAGGTCGACGTGGCCTGGGCCGGTGGCACCGAGGCGGCCGTCGCCCCGGTCCTCCAGGCGTCCTACGCCAACCTGCGGGCCCTCTCCCCGACGGGGTGGGTGCGCCCCTTCGACCGGCGGCGCGACGGCTTCGTGTTCGGCCTGGGTGCGGCCGTCCTGGTGCTCGAGGCGCTGGACGACGCCGTCGCCCGCGGGGCACCCGTGCTGGGTGAGATCGCCGGCTGGGCCAACACCAACGACGCCGCCCACTCCGTCCGGCCGTCGGGCGACGGCGCCGTCGAGGCCATGACGCTCGCCCTGGTGCGGGCGGGGGTGGAACCGGGCGCGGTGGCGCACGTCAACGCCCACGGCACCGGCACCGTCCTCAACGACGCCGCCGAGGCGGCCGCCGTGGGCCGGGTGTGCGGGTCGCACCGTCCGCCGATCACGTCGGTCAAGCGGGTGACCGGCCACGGCGTGGGGGCCGCCGGGGCCATCGAGGCGGTCGTGGCCCTGCGCAGCATGGCCGAGCGCCGCCTGCCGCCGTCGGGCATCGACGCCGAACCTGACCCCACGCTCGCCGCGGCCGACATCGTCTGGGGCGAGCCCCGGTCCTGGGAGCCGGGGCCGGTCGTCTCGAACTCGTTCGGCATCGGCGGCATGAACGGCTCAGTCGTCCTCCTCCCCCCGGGGTGGCGCTAGCAGGCAGAAGACATGGCCCTCGACATCGTGGGCGGTCTGGATCCGGCCCCGCGCCAGGGTCTCGGAGTGGTCGCCCCGGCGTCCGCCGAGGGCCACGACCCGGGCGATGGCCGCCTCGATGTCGTCGACCCACAGGTCGAGGTGGAGCGACGCCGGCCCGGCCGGCCGATCGACCACGGGCTGGATCGTGAGCCCGGGCCCACCGGGCGCCGTCGGCGCGATCTGGAACCAGCCCGCCCGCTCGCCGTCGAGGGCCCGCCACGGCCGGTCCAGCAGGAGACCCCAGAAGGCGGCGACGCCTGCCGGGTCCTCGGCGTCGATCACCACGGCGCCCCAGGCGACGTCCACCGAACCCCCCGTTCCCTCAGCGGCGGGCGGCGAAGAAGGCGACCAGCTCGGCGGCGCACTCCTCGGCCCGGACCCCGGGGGTGACCTCCGAGGTGTGGTTGAGCCGGACGTCGACGGCGATGTTGTAGAGCGAGCCGGTGGCGCCGGCTCGGGGGTCGTCGGCCCCGAAGACGATCCGCCCGACCTGGGCGGCCCACGCCGCCCCGGCGCACATCGGGCAGGGCTCGAGGGTGACGACCAGCGTGGCCTCCCGCAGGCGCCGATCGCCGACGGCGGCCGCCGCGTCGCGGAGGGCCAGGACCTCGGCGTGAGCGGTGGGATCGCCGGTGCGCTCCCGCTCGTTCCCCCGCCGGGCCACGACGGCCCCGTCCACGACGACGACCGCCCCCACCGGCACCTCGCCGGCGGCGGCCGCCGCCCGCGCCTCCTCCAGTGCGACCCCCATCACCTCGTGATCGTTCATGCGAGCTCGATCACCTCGACGGCGACGGCGTGCTCGGCGAGAGCCGTCAGGTCACCGACGTCCGTCGTCAGGATCCGTGCCGGCCGCCGGGCATCGCCCGTCGCCACGAGGAAGGCATCGACCGCCATCTCAGACCCGACGCCCAGGGCGCCGAGGAGCCGGCCGGCGCCGGCCCCGACGGCCGGCGTCACCTCGGTGACCCGGACGGCCTCCCTCCGCAGCATGGCGAAGACCCCGGCGTCGCGAGGGTGGCCGCGCACGATCTCGGCGAGGATGGCGGCGCTGGTCCCGACGTCCTGTTCGGCCTGCCGGGCGTGGGTGACGGCCCTCGCCACCCGGCGTCGGCGATCCTCAGGCCCGTGGGCCAAGGCCGACAGCGCCTCGCTATCGAGCAGCAGCATCGTCCCGTGTCCTCGTCTCGGCCGCCGCCATCTTGGCGGCCAGACGGGCATCGCTCTCGTCGAAGATCCGCCGGGTCTCCTCCATCTCCTCCTCGGTGAAGGCGCCGTGCTCCGCCTGGTACTCGGCCAGCCAGCGGTCGAGCGCGGCCATGTGGCGGAGGTGGGCGACCCGCTCGCGGAGGAGGACATCGATGTCGGGGAGCGACTCGGGGTCCATGGGCGAAACGTACCACCGAGGGTGCACCTCTAGACACGAGATGCCATGAAACGCCTGAAGCGGGTAGCCGAGGGGCTCGCTCCGCTCGCGCGCAACCACGTCCTCCGACCCCGCCCGCCACCCTGAGAGTGCTCGCTGCGCTCGCGCCGTCCTGATGGGGGCGATGAGGGGCTCGCTCCGCTCGCGCGCAACCGCCCCGGTCGCACACCCGAGGAGGACGCGACCGGGGCGGAGGATGGTCCCCGCCCCGCCGGGTGGGGAGCCACCGGCGGGGAGGGGCGAACGGTGGCTAGGCGCTGGCGATGGCGGTGAGCACGTCGGTCTTGGCCGCCCGGGCGGCGGGGCGGGCCGAGGCCAGGACCCCGGCGGCGGCGCCGATCAGGACCACGACGACGAGGGTCCCGACGGGCACGGCCACGGTGTTGAAGTCCTCGCCGGCGGCGGAGATGACCATGGCCCCACCGCCGACCCCGACGGCCAGGCCGGCCAGCGTGCCCAGCGACGACACCATGACGGCCTCCCAGCGCACCATCGACCGCACCTGACGGCGGGTCTGGCCCACGGCCCGGAGCAGGCCCAGCTCGTGGCGCCGCTCGAGCGTCGAGAGGGAGATGGTGTTGGCGATGCCCATGAGGGCGATGCCGATCGAGAGGGCGAGCAGCACGTAGATGAGCATGAGCATCTGGTCGACGCTGCGGCCCTGGGTCTCGGCGAACTCGTCCCGGGTCTCGATGGTGGCGCCGGGCCAGTCGCGGGCGGCCGCCTGGGCGGCGTCGTCGAGCTGCTCGGCGGTCACGCCGGCGGCGGCCTTGAGGATCATCACGTTGGGTCCGACCTGCGGGGCGTGGGGCGCCACGGTCGACTCGTCGACGAAGAAGGGGCCGGCCAAGGTGGTGGTGCCGTAGACGAGCCCGACCTCGAGGTCCTCCTCGACCCCGTCGATGTAGGTGACGGGCACCGTGTCGCCCATCGCCAGGCCGTTGTCCTCGGCGTAGTCCTCGGAGACGGCGATCTGGCCGGTGCCGAAGCGGGCGGCGTCGCCCTCGCTGATGTCGAGATCGACGACCTGGTCGATCGTGGCGGCGTTGGCGAAGTTGAGGAAGTCGTCCTCGCCGTCGATGGTGCCGGGCATGCCGCCGACACCGGCGGCGGCCTCGGTCTCGGGCAGCGCCCGCAGCTTCTCCTGGAAGCTGGGGGCCAGGCCGACGAAGCCGTCGACGTCAGGCCCCTGGACCACCACGTCGCCGGCGATCTGGCGGTCGATGATCTCGTCGAGCGAGGCCGAGATCGAGGCGCCGACCACGGTGAACAGGGCGACGACGGCGACGCCGATCACCAGGGCGGTGGCGGTGCTGCCGGTGCGGCGGGGGTTGCGGACGGCGTTGCGCCGGGCCATCAGGCCGGAGACGCCCTTGATGCGGGAGATGGGGGCCCCGATGACCCGCACGACGGGGCCGGCCACCGACGGCGCCAGCACGATGGCGGCGAGTAGCAGCAGGGCAGCACCGGCGCCGGCCATGGTGGCCCCACCGCGGCCGACGGCGGCGCTGAGGCCCAGGCCCAGCCCGAGGGCCAGGGTGGCCAGACCGACGACCGGGCGCGCCCGTCCGACCTTGCCACCGTCGACGGCGACCTCGCGGAGGGCGGTGACGGGCGGGACCTTCGAGGCCCGCCGGGCCGGCAGCAGGGCGGCCACGACGGTGACGCCGATGCCGACGCCCAGGGCCACGGCCACGGTGCTGGCGCTGATGATCAGCGACGACGAGCTCAGCCCGGTGAAGCTGGACAGGAGGGCGCCGAGACCGGCCGCCAGCCCGATGCCGGCGGCCAGGCCGATGAGCCCGCCCACCAGCCCGACGATCCCGGCCTCCAGCAGCGTCGAGCTGATGATCTGGCGCCGAGAGGCGCCGATGGCCCGCATGAGGGCGGCGTCGCGGGTCCGCTGGGCGACCACGATGGCGAAGGTGTTGTAGATGCTGAACGTCCCGACCAGCAGGGCGATCAGGGCGAACGCCAGCAGCGCCGGTCGCATCACGCTGATGAAGTCCCGGCCGATCTCCTGCGACTCCTCGGTCAGCTCGGCGCCGGTGATGGCCTCCACCCCGTCGGGGAGGGCCTCGGCGATGGCCGTGGTGACGGCCTCCTGGCTGACGCCGTCGTCGGCGGACACGAGGAAGCTGTCGACCTGGCCGGGCGTGCCGCCCAGGTGCTCGATGGCGCCCTCCTCGTCGAACATGGCCTGGGTCAGCGGGCCGGGGGAGTCGGCCGTGCCGTACTTGGCGATGCCCACGATGGTGACGTCGAGCGGCTCCGGGGTGAACAGCTGGGTGGTGTCGCCGACCTCGAGGTCGCCCTGGCGGGCCGAGGCTCGGTCGATGACGACCTCCTCGGGCCCCTCGGGAGCGTGGCCGTCGGTGATGTTCCACGGGTTGAGGTCGTCGACGGTGATCCACTCCGAGCCGAACTGGGGTGGGCCGCCGCCGCCGATGATCTCGCCGTCGGCCCCGACGATCTGAGCGGTGCCGGTGCGGATGGGCTGGACGGCGGCGACGCCGTCGACGCCCTCGATGGTGGACGCCAGCGACTCGTCGATCTCACCCCGGGCGGCGTCGCCGAACCCGAGGTCGATCGAGGTGTCGGCCCGCACCGCGGCGGCCGTGCCGGCGGTGCCCGTGGCGAACATGTCGTCGAACGAGCGCTGGAAGGTGGCGACCATCACGAGGACGCCGCACAGGAAGGCGACGCCCAGGGCGACGGCGATGATGGTGGAGGTGAAGCGGCGGGCATGGGCTCGCAGCGTCCGGAGTGAGATGCGCAACATGGTGAGTCCTCGGGTTCTTCGGTGGGGTTCGGGCGGAGCCGGGGCTCAGTCGCCGAAGCGCTTCATGCGGTCGAGCACGGAGGCGGCGGTCGGGTCGGCCATCTCGTCGACCAGACGGCCGTCGGCGAGGAACAGGACGCGGTCGGCGTAGGCCGCCGCGGTGGGGTCGTGGGTGACCATGACGACGGTCTGGCCCATGGTGTCGACGGCCCGGCGGAGGAAGCCGAGCACCTCGGCGCTCGAGCGGGAGTCGAGGTTGCCGGTGGGCTCGTCGGCAAAGGTGAC
>DASYLG010000353.1:0-1769 GCA_036009685.1 Iamia sp.
AGAACACCGGCGCCCAGGTCACCGGGGGCGGCTCCTACGACCCGTCCATGCCCGACGACGGCGACCCCGTCTTCTTCACCTCGTCGGCCCCGACGGTCACCATGAGCGACGGGAACAACCAGCCCGACGTGTTCCAGCGGGACCTCTCCCTGTCCCAGACGGCGGTCGTCAGCCTCACGGCTGGCATCACCGTCCCGAACGGCGCCTCGTACGACGTCTCCGTCGCAGGGGACGGCAGCTTCGTGGCCTACACCACCACCTCCACCAACCTCCTCCCGCCCGGCCAGGTGGACGGGAACGGCGCCATCAACGACGTCGTGGGCCGGCTCACGAGCTCGAGCCAGGAGCACCTGCTGTCGGTGAGCTCCAACGAGGTCCAGGCGAACGGGGCCTCGCGCCAGGCCAACGTGTCGCAGGACGGGAGCTCGGTCGCCTTCACCTCGGGGGCGTCCAACCTCTGGGTCTTCGATGACAACGGGTACGAGGATGCCTACGTCCGCGACCTCGACCTGGAGCTCACGTCGCTCGCCAGCCGGCGCTCGACGGGCTTCCTCTCCGGTGACGGATCGACCGCCGGCCCACCGGTCGTCTCCGCCGACGGGACGGTGACGGCGTTCACCACGGAGGCGACCGTCCTGGCCCGCGGCGACGGCAACCAGGCGCGGGACGTCTACGTCCGGGACAGCGCCGTGGACCACACCCCCTTCGCCTCCTTCGACGCCCTGGTCGCCCGGCAGTTCGCCGACTTCGCCGGCCGGGCCCCGACGGCCGCCGAGGCCACCGAGTGGAAGGCCCGCCTGGTCAACGGCGAGGTCTCGCCCGACGAGGTCATCGCCGACCTGGCCCACAGCACGGCGTGGTCGAGCCGTCGGGCGCCGGTGACCCGCCTCTACTGGGCCTTCTTCCTCCGAGCCCCCGACGCCGCCGGCCTCGACTACTGGGTCGCCCAGAACAAGGCCGGCAAGGGCCTCCACACCATCGCCGGCCAGTTCGCCCTCTCCGGCGAGTTCAAGGCGACCTACGGCTCCCTCTCGAACCAGGCCTTCGTCACCCTCGTCTACCAGAACGTCCTCGAACGCGACCCCGCCCCCAACGAGGTCGCCTACTGGTCCCAGCAGCTCGCCACCGGAGCCAAGACCCGGGGCTCGGTCATGGTCGGCTTCTCCGAGTCGGCCGAGGGCCGCGCCTTCCTGGCGCCCCAGGTCGACATCGTGCTCGTCCACGTCGGCCTGTTCGGAACCATCCCCCCCAAGGCGACCTTCGGCCAGATGATCGGGTACCTCGACGGCGGCACCCCGCTCGAGGCGATCACCGGCCTGCTGCGGCTCTCGCCCGACTACGCCGCCGAGGTGGCGTCGTCATGATCATCTCGACCGATCACCACCGTCCCACCCACCCACCCGTCCGGCGGCTCGTGGCCGCCGCCGTGGCCGTCGGCCTCGGCCTCACCCTGGCGCTGGTGGGCGGAGCCCCGGCGCAGGCCGTCACCACCACGGCCGTGACCGCACGGGTCAGCGTCACATCGGCCGGCACCGAGGTGAAGGCCGACGCCGACTTCGAGAGCCCCGCCCTCGACTCCACCGGACGGTTCATCGCCTTCGCTGGTGTCGGCGCCTATGAGTCCACCGACACCAACACCACGGGCGACGTCTACGTCCGCGACCGCCTGGCCGGCATGACCACCCGGGTCAGCGTCACCGATGGAGAGGGCCAGCTCGCCGGCACCAGCGCCCTCTGCGGGGCCAGCAGCAACCTCCGCTACGTCGGCT
>DASYLG010000354.1:0-9915 GCA_036009685.1 Iamia sp.
TCGTCGGCATCCTCCACGGCTGCCTCCGCCACCACACCCCCTACGACGAACACACTGCCTGGGGACACCGCAACGACATCGCCGCTTGACGCCTTACGCCCGTGGGATGTCTAGGACTCTGGCCGTAGCCTGGGCCGATGGGCTTCAACCCCCACGCCAAGACGCGCAAGGGCCCGGCCGACTACCTGATGGTCGCCGCCGCCCTCGTCGTCTGCCTCGGGCTGCTGGCCTGGGCCCTGCTGGGCTGACGTGAGCCCCACCCGGCGGCGGCCGACCCGGAGGCGCACCCCCCGACCGGCCGGGCTCCCGGCGTGGGCCACCGGCCCGGAGGCGACCACCGACGACCTCGACGGCGTGCCCGTGGAGGTGCGGACGATCCAGCCCTACCAGGCCACCAAGGCCTACACGTGCCCGGGCTGCCACTCCACCATCGCCCCGGCCACCGGCCACCTCGTGGTCGTCCCCCTCGTCGACCCCGAGGACCGCCGCCACTGGCACCGGTCGTGCTGGGCCCGCCGCCACCGCCGCCGCCCCCGCTGATCGACGAACCCGGCACGGAACTGCCGGATATCCCGGCACTTCCGTGCCGAGAACGAGCTCTCAGCCAGGCGGGCGGGGTACCGACGCCTACGCCGCGTCCAGGGCGGCGGTGAGGGCATCGTCGAGGGTCGTGCCGGACCCGTCGGCGCCCGGGGGGCGGTGGGCGTCGTCGACCACCGTCTCGGTGGCCATGCTGGCCAGCAGCGAGGTGGTGGCCCAGGGGTCGACACCGGCGATCAGCGAGGCGGCGGGGCCGAACCAGTCGGCCCCGATCGGCGCCCGGGCCACGGTGCGCAAGGTCCGGCCCTGGGCGCGCGCCGTCCGCTCCATCAGCTGGGCGAAGGTGACGACCTCGTCGCCGCCGATGTCGTACGAGCCCGGGTCCAGGTCGAGGGCGGCGACCAGCGCCTCGGTCAGGTCGGCCTGGGCGATGGGCTGGGTCCGCACCCGGGCTGCCGACGGGACCACCACCGGCAGCGGCGACAGGCCGGTGAGGCACGACAGCACCCGGGCCAGCCGGAAGCTGACGCTGCGAGGGCCGATCACGATCGAGGCCCGGAGCTCGACGGTGCGGCACCGCCTCCGCAACAGGGCGCCGACCTCGTGACGAGACCGCAGGTGCTCCGACGGCGACGACGGTGGCCCGAGGCCGCCCAGGTAGACGACCGTCCGCTCCGGGCCCCACGCGGCGGCGAAGCGCTCGGCCCGGCGGCGATCGACCTCGGCCACGTCGACCCGATCGAGGGCGTGGACGAGGTAGTACGCGGCGTCCGCCCCGGCCAGGGCGCCGTCGGGATCGATGTCCGCGGCGTCGAGGTCGAAGGTCACAGCCCGGCCCTCGCCGGCGTAGGACGACGGGTCGCGGGTGGCGGCGAGGACGTCGTGTCCGGCGCTCACCAGGGCCGGGACCAGCTCGGATCCGACCGCGCCGGTGGCGCCGGTGACGAAGATCTGCATGCCGCCGCCCCTCCCCACATGTTGTGAACCCACGCACATGGGGTAGCCCGGTCTGGTGCTGATCGCCGCCGGGCTCGTCCTCGCCATCGCCGCCTGGGCGTTCCTGTTCCGGCTCCCCCGCGAGGGCCTCTGGCCCCGGACGTGGATCGCCGCCCCGATGCTGATCGCCTACTCCCTCGTGGCACTGGCCGCCGACGACCGCCTCGGCGACACCGTCGGCCCGTTGACCCCGGTCGAGGTGGCCGCCGGGCTCGGAGTCGGGGCCGCCTGGCTGGTGGCCACCCAGGTCGGCCATCGGGCCCTGTGCCGGCTGTTCCCGGCTTTCCTCGCCCAGGTCGACGACCTGTACCAGATTCGCGACGACGCCACGCCGGCGTGGTCGATGGTGGGCGCCGTCACCCTGATGGGCGTGGCCGAGGAGCTGCTGTTCCGCGGCCTCGTCCAGGGTGGCATCGGCCTGGCGGCTGCCGTCGTCGCCTACACGCTCGTCCAGGCCATCGAGGGCAAGTGGGCCCTCGGCCTGGCCGCCCTGCTCGGTGGCCTGGTGTGGGGTCTGCTCTTCGCCTGGCGCGACGGTCTCGTCGCCCCCGTCGTGGCCCACGTGCTGTGGACCGGGACGCTCACCTTCGTCTGGCCGCTGCGACCCGCCCTCGTGCCCATCGTCGAGCCCGTCCCCCAGGAGACCCCATGACCCGGTTCCAGAACCGCAACGTGTCCTCCGGCGACCTGCCGGTGAGCCCTGAGGCGATCTGGGGGGTGCTGACCGACCCCGGGCTGCTGGCCGAGCTGACGCCGCTCGTCAAGGCCATCACCGCCGACGGCGACCGGTGGTGCTGGCAGCTCGCCGGCATCTCGGCGCTGGGGGCGTCGGTGGCTCCCTCGTTCACCGAGCGGATGACCTTCACGCCCCACGAGCGCATCGTGTTCGCCCACGACCCGCCCCCCGGATCGAACGAGAAGGCCGGCGTCGAGGGCGAGTACACGATCACTTCGCTCCCCGCCGGCGGCACGCACCTGGCCATCGACCTCACCATGTGGGTCGACCTCCCCCTGCCCAAGCTCTCGCGCCGGGCCGTCGAGCGGATCATGGCCGAGTCGATGCAGCGCACCGGCGACCGCTTCGCCGCCAACCTCTACGCCCACCTGGGGATCGACCCCGCCACCGTCGAACCGCAGACGACCAACGCCTAGAAGGCGGCCTCGATCACCTCGAGCTCGCCGCCGAGGATCGCCACCACGTCGAAGCGGATCTCCGCGGCCCGCACCTCGTGCTCGGCCAGCCACGCCGCCGCCAGCCGGCGGATCCGGGCCTGCTTGGCGGGCGTCACCGCCTCGGCCGGCACGCCGAAGGCAGCCGTGCGCCGGGTCTTCACCTCGACGAAGGCGACGATGCCCCGGCGCCGCACGACGAGGTCGATCTCACCGGTCCGCCCGCCGCGCCAGTTGCGGTCGAGGACCTCCCAGCCTCGCCCCTCGTACCACCGGGCCGCCCGGGCCTCGCCGTCGGCCCCGAAGGCGCGACGAGGATCCGGTCGTGCTGCCCCCACCCGGGCGTTCGGTTCGTCCGCCAAGACGAGCAGGCTCCAGCCTCAGCTGAAGCGCTTCTCCTTGATCTTGGCCGACTTGCCCACGCGGTCCCGCAGGTAGAAGAGCTTGGCCCGGCGCACGTCGCCCCGGGTGAGCAGCTCGATCTTGGAGACGTTCGGGGTGTACAGCGGGAAGGTGCGCTCGACGCCGACGCCGTAGCTGACCTTGCGGACCGTGAAGGTCTCGCGGACCCCGGCGCCCTGACGACGGATGACGACGCCCTTGAAGACCTGGACCCGCTCCTTGTTGCCCTCGACCACGCGGACGTGCACGTTGAGGGTGTCACCGGCCTGGAACTCGGGCACGTCGTCCGTGCGGGCCTCACCACTCGTCGAGATGGTGGCGGTGTCGATCACGTCCAGGCGGTTCACGGTGCGCGTCCTTGCGATTCTTCTGGGGCGACAGGTCTGTCGCGGGAGCCGGAGCAGCCGGCCCAGGGGCGACCGACAACGCTAGCCCGATGGCTGGTCGGAGGGAAACCCGGGGGTCGGGCCGTCCACCGGGGGGTGGGCGGCCATCAGTGCCTCCTCGTCGGACGTGAGCCCGCCCCGGGCGGCGATCAGGTCCGGGCGGACGGCGACGGTGCGGTGCAGGGCCTGGGCGCGGCGCCAGGCGGCGACCTTGCCGTGGTCGCCGGAGCGCAGCACCTCGGGGACCTCGTGACCCCGCCACTCGGGCGGCCGGGTCCACTGCGGGTACTCCAGCAGGCCGTCGGAGAAGGACTCCTCGTCGGCCGAGGCGGCGTTGCCCATCACCCCCGGGACCAGCCGACCGACGGCCTCGAGCACCACCAGGGCGGCGACCTCGCCCCCGGCCAGGACGACGTCCCCGATCGACAGCTCGCCGTCGACCACCTCGGTGCGCACCCGGTGGTCCACGTCCTCGTAGCGGCCGCAGAGCAGGGAGAACCCGTCGGTCCCGGCCAGCTCACGGGCCCAGGCCTGGTCGAAGCGGCGACCGCCGGGGCTGGTGAGCAGCAGCGGCCGGGGCGGGTCGACGGCCTCGACGGCGGCGGCCAGCGGCTCGACCATCAAGACCATGCCGGCCCCCCCGCCGTAGGGCGAGTCGTCGACCGACCGGTGCGGGTCGGTGGTGGCCGAGCGCAGGTCGTGGAGGCGGATGTCGAGCAGGCCCCGCTCCTGGGCCTTGCCCAGCAGGCTGCGACCGGTGAAGCCCCCGACCATGTCGGGGAAGATCGTGAAGACGTCGATCCGCACGGGCCTGCTCAGGTCTCGGCGATGCCGAGCAGCCCCTCGGGCGGGTCGATGACCACCCGCTCGGGCAGGTCCGAGCCGTCGACCACGAACACGACCGGCACCAGGTCGCCGGTGTCGAGGACCAGCAGGTCGTGGGCCGGGTTGTCCTGGACCGACTCGACCACGCCGACGGCGGTGCCGTCGGGCAGGGCGACGGTGGCGCCGACCAGCTCGTGGACCCAGATCTCGCCCTCGTCGGCGTCGAGGGGCTCGGCGGTCAGGGCCGCGCCCCGCAGGGCCTCGGCCGCGGTGCGGTCGGTGACGCCGACGAAGCCGACGATCCACCGGTCGGGCGGCTGGGTGGTCGACCGGGCGACCTCGTGCTCGACGCCGGCGACGAAGAGCCGGGCACCGGGCTCGACCCGCTCGAGGCGGTCGGTCGTCAGGCTCACGTTCACGTCGCCCTTGAGGCCGTGCGCCTTGTGGACCCGCCCGACCTCGAGACGGTCGGGGGCATCGGCCATCGTCAGTCGACGAACTCGATGGCGACGCCCGTCTCGCCGTCCTTGGCGGCGGCGGCCCGGCCGATGGAGCGGATGGCGTTGGCCACCCGGCCCCGTTTGCCGATGACCCGGCCCATGTCGCCGTCGGAGACGTAGACGTTCAGGGTCAGGCCGTCGGAGTCGTCGGCCTCGACGCGGACCCCGTCGGGGTCGGCCACGAGGGCCTTGGCGAGGTACTCGAGCACGGCGACCGCCGTCTCGGGCGCCTCGTCGGAGCCGGTGTCGACCTCGGCGTCGGTGTCGGCCTCGGCGTCCTCGGCCTCGACCGCGTCGGAGGTCTCGTCGGCCTCCACCTCGGTGTCGGTCTCGTCGAGCTCGGCGACGTCGTCGGCCGGCAGGTCGTCGCTCACGAGGCCTCCGCCGTGGCCGCCGCCTCGACCGGGCGGTCGTCGGGACCGGGGGCCTCGAGCGGCTCGGGCTCGGTGCCGTCCTTGAAGTGCGTCCACGCGCCGGAGATCTCCAGCAGCTTGCGGGCCCGCTCGGTGGGCTGGGCCCCGTTGCGGAGCCACTTCACGGCCTTCTGGTTGTCGATGCGGACGCTCGACGGCTCGCGGCGCGGCTGGTAGGTGCCGATGATCTCGATGAACCGGCCGTTGCGGGGCGAGCGCGCGTCGGCCGCCACGAGGCGGTAGGTCGGCTGCTTCTTCTTGCCCATCCGCATGAGGCGGAGCTTCACGGCCACGATTCAGGTCCTCTGTCTGTCGACGTCTCGGCCCCAGGGGCCGACTGGCAATGCTGCCCGGTGGAGGGGGGTGATCACAACTCCACCCCGTGGCACCAGGGTCTAGAGACCGGGGAGCTTGAACTCGCCGGCGCTCGGGTCGGGCAGGCCGGGCACCATCGGGCCCTTGCCGCGGGTCTGCGGGTTGCCGCCCTTGGGGGTGACGCGGCCGCCCTTCTTCCCCTTCTTGGCCTTCTTGGCCTTCTTGGGGCCGAGCCCGAAGCTCTTCATCATCTTCTGCATCTGCCGGAACTGCTCCAGCAGGGCGTTGACCTCGGCCACGTTCGAGCCGCTGCCGTCGGCGATGCGCTGACGCCGGGACCCGTCGATGATGTCGGGCTGGCGGCGCTCCTGGACCGTCATCGAGGTGATCATGGCCTCGACGCGACCCAGCTCCTTGTCGTCGATCTCCTGGTTGCGGAGCTCCTTGGGCACGCCGGGGAGCATCCCGATGAGGCCGGAGATGGGCCCCATCTTCTTCACCTGCTGCATCTGCTCGAGGAAGTCCTCGAAGGTGAACTGCCCCTCCATGAGACGGGTGGCGGCCTCCTCGGCCTGCGCCTCGTCGAAGTGCTCCTTGGCCTTGTCGATGAGGGTGAGGACGTCGCCCATGCCCAGGATCCGCCCGGCGAGGCGGTCGGGGTGGAACAGGTCGAAGTCGGCGAGCTTCTCGCCGTTGGAGGCGAAGGCGATGGGCTTGCCCACGACCTCCTTCACCGACAGGGCGGCGCCGCCGCGGGCGTCGCCGTCGAGCTTGGTGAGGATGACGCCGTCGAGCGCGAGGGTCTGGTGGAAGTTCTCGGCCGTGGTGACCGCGTCCTGGCCGGTCATGGCATCGACGACCAGGAACGTGTAGTCCGGCTTGGTCACCTCGGAGATCCGGCGGACCTCCTCCATCAGCTCGGCGTCGATCGAGAGACGGCCGGCGGTGTCGACGATGACGACGTCGCGGCCGAGACGCTTGGCCTCGGCGATGGCCCGCTCGGCCACCTCGACGGGGTCGCCGCCCTCGCCGCCGATGGCGTCGTCCTTGCTGACCACCGGCACGTCGACCTGGCGGCCGAGGGTGCGCAGCTGCTCGATGGCGGCCGGGCGCTGGAGGTCGGCACCGACGAGCATCGGGTTGCGACCCTGGGCCTTGAACCAGCGGGCCAGCTTGGCCGAGGTGGTGGTCTTGCCCGAGCCCTGGAGACCGGCCATGAGGATGACCGTCGGGGGCTTGGGGGCATAGGTGATCCGCAGGGTCTCGCCGCCGAGGGTGGCGATGAGCTCCTGGTGGACGATGTCGATGACCTGCTGGGCCGGGTTCAGGGCCTTGGACAGCTCCAGGCCGAGGCAGGCCTCGCGGACCCGCGACACGAAGCCCCGGACCACGACGAAGCTGACGTCGGCCTCGAGCAGGGCCAGACGGATCTCGCGGAGGACCTCGTCGACCTCCTCCTCGCCCAGGCGGCCCTGGCCGCGCAGGCGGGTGAAGATCCCCTCGAAACGATCGGTGAGTGCGTCGAACATGCGGCTGGCGACTCTATCGGGCGGACCAGATCGGCCCGCGGCCGCCTACACCTCGGGGGTGATCGGACCCGTCGGTGCGGTGGCGCCGCCCTGGGTGCGGGCCCCGCTCTCGGCCTTGATCCGGGCCCGCATCTCGGCGCCGGTGGTGGGGGCCACGAGCAGGCCGACACCGACCCCCAGCAGGAAGACGATGAAGCGGTTGTAGCCCATCACCCGGGCGATGAGGAGGACGATCTTCACGGGCGAGAAGAGCAACCGCAGGAGGAACATGGCCGCCCACCGTACTGTCGTCGGGATGGACGTGGGCACGGCGGCGATGGGCGCATGGTCGTCGGGCATCTCCATGTACTTCGTGGCCGCCGTGCTCGGGATCTCCGGGCGGGCCGACTGGATCGAGAGCCCCGAGTGGCTGATGCAACCGTGGGTCATCGGCGTGGCCCTCGCCCTCTTCGTCGTCGAGCTGGTGGTCGACAAGATCCCGTGGCTCGACAGCGCCTGGGACGCCGTCCACACCGCCTTGCGCCCCACCGCCGGCGGGATCCTGTTCTCCACCTCCGGTGACGGTCGCGACGCCGTGTGGATGGGCCTGGCCGGCGCCGGGATGGCCCTCAGCGCCCACCTGGCCAAGGCCAGCCTCCGGGCCCTGGTGAACCTCTCGCCCGAGCCGGTGTCGAACATCGTCGTGAGCCTGAGCGAGGACGGGCTCGTCGCCGCCCTGATGAGCCTGGCCGTCACCTACCCGCGCGCCGCCCTGGTCGTCGCCATGACGCTGGCCGGGATCAGCACCGTGGCCACGGTCGTCCTGCTCCGCATCGTGCGGCGCGTCTGGCGGGGCTGGCGGGACCGCCGCCGCGAGCGGCTGGTCCATCGTCGTGCCGGCAGGGCCTGGTCGGGGTAGGAGGGGACGATGCCCCCGCGCACCGCCGCCGTCGTCGTGTCCGTCCTCGCCCTGGCCACGGCGGCCACCGGGTGTGGAGGCGACGACCCGGACCACCTGGCCGCCGGCGACGACTTCTCGGTCGAGGGGGCCCTGGCCGAGCTGCCCGTGCCCGACCTCGACGACGCCCCCGGCATCATGGTCACCGTCGTCGACCTCGAGGCGGCGGCCGAGGCCAACGAGGCCGGGGAGCGCCCGGACGCCGATGCCGACGAGGTGGGGCGCTGGTTCAGCACCGCCACGGGGTCCAGCACGGACGCGGAGGACGTCCCTCCCGTGTTCGTGCCGTCCGTCGACACCCTCGGCGGGAACCAGCTGGCGTCGCTCGACGAGATCCGCGTCGAGCTGGGGTGGACGTTCCTCGACGTCGATGCCGTCGCCGAGGTCCTCGCCGCGCCGTTCCGCTTCGGGGTCGTCGCCGGCGACGTGGGCCCCGAGACCCTGAAGGACGCCGGGCTGGAGGAGACCGAGGAGGGGGTGTTCGCCGTCGGTGAGGGCGAGGACGGCGAGGTCGACCCCGAGGGTGCGACCCCTGCCCGCCCGCTGGGCTCACCGCTGCGCACGGCGGCGGAGGACGGCCGGCTGGTCGTGGCGTCGTCGACCGAGGCGGTGTTCCAGTGGGTCGACGGCGAGCCGGAGACCCTCGCCGAGGACGACGACCTGCGCGCCGTGGCCGCCGCCCTCGACGACGCCGACGCCGTGTCGGCCTACCTCACCACCGCGGTCCCCGGGTCCGGCGCCGAGGGCGACGACGAGCAGGAGCGGTTCACCGCCATCGGCATCGGCTGGGCCGTCGAGGACGGCGAGTCCCGCATCGCCGTCGTCTACGCCTACGACAGCGAGGAGGCGGCCGAGACGGCTGTCGACCAGGTCGAGGCCGCCTACGGGGCGACCACCACGACCACGAACACGCCCGTCTCCGACCAGCTCGCCCTGGACGACGTCGAGGCCAAGGGCGCCGTCGTGGTGGCCCACGTCCACCCCGGCCCCGACGGGCGTCCCCAGTCGCCCCTGGCCATGCTCCAGCAGGGCGACGTGCCCTTCAGGGTCTCCTAGTGCCGTGCCCTTCAGGGTCTCCTAGAGGGCGGTGAACAGGGCGTCGACGAACTCGTCGGGGTCGAAGGCCACCAGGTCGTCGGCCGTCTCGCCCAGGCCGACGAGCTTCACCGGGATGCCCAGCTCGGCCTGGATGGCCACGACGATGCCGCCCTTGGCCGACCCGTCGAGCTTGGTGAGGACGACGCCCGTGACGTCGACGGCCTCGGTGAAGACCCGGGCCTGGGCCAGGCCGTTCTGGCCGGTCGTGGCGTCGAGGACGAGCAGCGTCTCGGTGACGTGACCGGGCTCCTTGCCCGCCACCCGGCGCACCTTGCGCAGCTCCTCCATCAGGTTGGTCTTGTTGTGGAGGCGGCCGGCGGTGTCGGCCAGCACCAGGTCGGCGCCCTGGGCGTTGGCCTTGGCGATGCCGTCGAAGATGATCGAGCTGGGATCGGCGCCCTCGTCCCCGCGCACGAGGGTGGCGCCGGAGCGCTCGGCCCAGGTGCCCAGCTGCTCGGCGGCAGCGGCCCGGAAGGTGTCGCCGGCGGCCATGACGACGGTGCGGCCGACCTCGGCCTCGCGCTTGCCGATCTTGCCGATGGTGGTGGTCTTGCCGACGCCGTTGACGCCGACGAACAGCCAGACGTTGGTCCGGCCCTCGTCGAAGCGGAGCGACCGGTCATCGACCGCCAGACGGGCCTTCATCTCGTCCTTGACCGCCTCCAGCAGGGCCTCGGGCGACTCGATCGCCTCCTCCTTGACGCGGGCGCGCACGGCGTCGAGCAGCTCGGTGGTCGGCCCCACGCCCACGTCGGCCCGGATGAGGGCCTCCTCGAGCTCGTCCCAGGTCTCGCCGTCGATGGC
>DASYLG010000355.1:0-5926 GCA_036009685.1 Iamia sp.
CGACCCCGGCGGTCTACGCCGCCTGGGACGCCCTCGGCGGCCCGACGGCCGACGGTCCCAACGACCTCGAGCCGGCCGCCCTGGTCGTCGAGCCCCATCTGGCCGGGTGGCGTGACGCCCTGGGCGACGCCACCGGGGAGACCCCCGTCCTGGCCGGGAGCGGCAGCACCTGGTTCGTGCCCGGCGCCCACCCCGGCTCCGACCGCCTCGTCGTCCACACCGTCGGCCCCGTCGTCTGAGACGTCCGGGTCAGAAGGAGCCGTCGCGGGAGAGGGTGTAGGGGGCGCCGGTGCGACCCTCGCCGTCGGGACGCACGCTCACGGAGATGTCGCCGTCGGAGGCGACGTAGCAGCGCTCGCCGACCTCCACGGACACCTCGTCGCCCCCGGCGACCTCCACGTTCGCCACCACCTCGCCGTCGTCGCGGCGGACCTCCAGCAGGAGGTCCATCCCGTCGGGCGCGGCGAGGCTGACGGTGACCTCGCCGTTGCAGAGGATGCCCCCGTCGTGGGTGGGCAGGACGAAGTCGTCGTCGTCGTCCCGGGGCACGATGGTGCCCTCGACGGACACGTCGTCCTCGGTGAGCCGCTCGGGGTCGTCGAGGTCGTCGGGCTCGGCCTCGCAGCCGTTCTCGGCCTCGCCGTCGTAGTCCGCGAACCCGGCGTCGCAGCGGAGGCCGTTGGTGTTGGGGGCGTCGTCGCCCAGCCGGCCGTCCTCGCAGGGCGTGTAGGGCTGGGGCGCGCACGGCGGCTCGGTCGTCGTGGTCGTCGCCTCGGTGGTGCTGGTCGTCGTTGCCGGGCCGGCCTGCACCCGACCGTCGTCCCCGTCGTCGCCGGTGACGAGCAGCACGGCCCCCACGAGGACCAGGAGGCCGACGACGGCCGCGGCGCCGAGGACCAGCACCCGGTTGCGGAGGACGACGTCGGCCAGGCCCGTCAGCGGGCTCGTCGCCCCGGTGCCGCCCCCGCCCCGGAGCCGGGCCGCCGAGGGCCGGCGCTCGGCCTTCGGGTCGAGGGCGGTGGCGAGGAGCGTGCGCAGCTCCGGCGGCAGCTCCCGGGGTGGGCGCTCGACCTTGCCGGTGGCCGCCCGGTGCATGAGGACCCGGGGGTCGGCGTTCACCGGCCCGAACGGCCCGGCGCCGGTGAGGGCGAAGAGCAGGGTGGCGCCGAGCGAGAACACGTCGGCGGGGGCGCTGGCCGCCTCGCCGCGCGCCTGCTCGGGGGCCATGAAGCCGGGCGTGCCCACGACCATCGACGTCGCCGTCAGGCCGAGGGTGTGGTCCTGGGTGTGGGCCACGCCGAAGTCGACCAGCCGGGGGTCGCCGTCGGCGGTGAACAGGACGTTCTCGGGCTTGATGTCGCGGTGCACGACCCCCTGGCGGTGCGCCGCGGCCAGGGCGTCGAGGAGCCGGCCGGCCAGGACCTGGACCGCCTCGGGGTCCATCGGGCCCTCGGTGGCCACCCTCTCGTGGAGGCTGCCACCGGACAGGTAGGGCATGACCAGCACGACGTCGTCGCCGTCGTCGACCAGGTCGAGCAGCCGCACGATGCCGGGGTGATCGAGCGACCGGAGGACCTCGGCCTCGCGCCGGATCCGGGCCCGGGCCCGGGCGATCTCGTCGGGGGTGCCGTGGAGCGAGAGGCGCTTGAGCGCCACCTCGCCGCCGTCGGGTCCGACCGCCAGGTCGACGACGCCCATGCCGCCCCGGCCGAGGCGACGCACGACCTGGTACTGCACCTCGGCACCCTACGGGCCGGCACCGGAGCCGCCCCCCGCAACCTCTCTCGGGGGGACGGTGACCCATGCCCCGCCGGGTGCGCGTGGTTGACCCGCGGACGAGGGGTAGGGTGGCGGTCGTGACACAGACGACCGAGGCAACCGTGATCACCGAAGCGCTGACCGTCATCGACCGGTCGCTCGGCCAGCTGGCCGCTCGTGAGCTCGTGTCCTCGGCCGAGATGTCCGACCTCCTCCTCGACATCCGCCTGCTCCTGATGGCCACCGATCCCGGTCCCGTCGACGAGCCGGTGGGCGAGGGCGCTCCCGCCTGACCTCAGGCGAGCGCCAGCAGCTCGTCGAAGGCGGACTCGATGCAGGTCCGCAGCAGCACCGGCTCGTCCACTGCGCCGATGTCGACGTGCAGGCCCATGTCGAGGCTGCCGTTCACCGACATGGTGGTGAGGTTCCACGCCGTGCCGGCGAGCGGGCCGATGGGGTGGTTGGCCAGGATCTCGGCTCCGGCGATGTAGAGGGCGAACGGCGCCCCCCGGACGTTCGAGGTGGTGAAGTCCACCGTCGCCGTCTGCTGGCGCACCATGCGGACCAGGAGGGGGGCGGGCAGCAGGTTGCCCAGGCCGGCCACGGCGCTGGCGAAGCCGACGGCCCGCTCCTGCTTGGTGACGCCGAGACGCTGGTGGATCTCCCGGAACCGCTGACGGGGATCCTCGTCGACCGGCACCCGCACCCGGGTGGGGGCGAAGGCGTTGCCCCCCGAGCCGGAGGCGCTCTTCCCCGAGCGGGTGCTGACGGGCATGGCCATCCGCAGCTCCTCGACCGGGACATCGAAGGCGCGGTGGTAGGCGCCGGCGCCGCCGGTCGCTCCGGCCACGAACAGGTCGTTCACGCTGCCGCCCAGGGCGGTGGCGGCCGACTTGGCCGCGTCCAGCGGCACGCGGAGCAGCTCGAGGCGGCGTTCGAGGGTGCGCTCCCGCCACAGCGGGGACAGGGCCTCGCCGGTGACCCCCAGCTGGCGGGCCAGCGAGCGGGCGGTGGCGGCGGCGTCGCCGGGCAGGGCGGCGAGCTTGGTCGGATCCGCCACCAGGTCGACGGCGCCCTCGACGGCCTGGCGGACCAGGTCCCGCGGCGTGCGGGTCAGCTCGGCCAACGAGCCCACCGGGTCCCAGCCGCCGGCGCCGGCCTCGCCGGGGGCGTCGGCGGCCACCGGGCCGGGCTCGGGCCGGGGTGGGGCGTTGCGCTCGAAGTCGATGAACTCGACCGACATCCGCACCCCGCCCTCGCCGTCGGTGATGGTGTGGTGGAGCTTCTGGATCATGGCCCCGCGCCCGTCGGCCAGCCCCTCGACGAGGACGAACTCCCACAGCGGGCGGTCCCGGGCGAAGGGGGCCGACGCCGTCCGGGTGGCCAGATCGAGCAGCTGGCGGATGTCGCCGGGGGCGTCGAGCACGACGTGGCGGACGTGCTGATCGAGGTCGAGGTCGGCGTCGTCGACCCAGCGCGGCGGGGTCAGCCCGGCCAGCCCGCCCTCGACGCGACGGCGCAGGCGGGGGACGGTGCGGACCGCCCGCTCCATGGTCGCCCGGAACCGATCGGGGTCCGGGGGCCGGTCGAACAGGCTGACGTTGGCGAAGGCCGACGAGAGGTGGGGGTCGGCATCGAGGGTCCACATCAGGGCCTCGACGTCGGTCAGGTGCCGGCTGTCCTCCACCGGGCGGACCCTAGGTCGTCCTAGAACGGCACGGAGGTGTGCTTGAACTCGTTCAGGTTCGGCACGGCCAGGAGGTCGACCACCCCGTCGATGGTGGCCCGGGCGTGGTCGCCGTCGTCGCCGGGCCGGTCCATCAGGCGGACGAAGGCGGCGGCGCCGGCGTGGATGAACGTGGGCACGCCCCAGACGTCGTGGTCGGTGGCGGCGGCCTCGTGCTCGGCCCGGACCGTGGCCAGGAGCGAGCCGTCGTCGACGGCGGCGAAGGCGGCGTCGGCGTCCACCCCGTGGTCGGCGAGAACCTTGGCCAGCACCTCACGGTCCCGCAGGTCCTGGCCCTGGTCGTGGCGGGCGGCGAACAAGGCCCCGTGCACGCCCCGGAAGGCGTCGGGGGCGGTGTCGCGGACGAATACGCCGATCTGGAGGGCGACCAGGCCGCTGTCCTCGTCGGGCCGGTCCCAGATGGGGCTCTGGCCGTCCTCGACGTGGACCTGGCCCAGCGAGAAGGGCACGAAGCGGACGTCCCAGTCGGCTCCTGCCGCCAGCCCGGCGAGCACGTGCTCGTGGGCGTTGCGGGCGAAGGGGCAGCGGTAGTCCCAGGTCACGGCGAAGTCCGTCATGTCCGGTCCAACCCCGGCGGCGGCCGAGGCCTTCCCCGGAGCGAGGCCGGCGGCCTAGCGCAGGCGCCAGACCCGCTTGGCGATCTGGCCGAAGGCGAGGCCGACCGCCACCCCGCCCAGGACATCGCTGGCGTGGTGGATCTTGACGTGGACCCGGCTGGACGCGACCAGCCCGGCCAGGCCGAACCAGCCCACCGTGGCCGCCCGGCCCCGGCCCTCGGACAGGAGGGTGGCGGCGCAGAAGGCGGCGCTGGCGTGGCCGCTGGGAAAGCTGGTGGTGAGCGGCATCCGCAGGTGGTGGGGCCGCTCGAAGTCCGGGATGGGGCGCTCGCGCCGGAAGAGGGACTTGAGCCCGGCGTTGACCAGCGTCGACTCGACCCCGAGCACGACCGAGGCCCGGACGGCGGCGGCCGCGTCGGTGTCGGACCGCAGACCGCGGGCGGCGCCGAGCAGGTGCCACAGCAGGCTGAAGTCGGCCAGCTCGGTGACCGAGTACATCAGCCGGTCGATCGCCGGATGGCCGCGAAGGTGCTGGTCGAAGCGGGCGTCGACGGCGTCGTCGAACCCGTCGAGGTGGGAGGTGAGGGCCTTCGACCAGGGGGGCGGTGGGCCCGTCCTGACCTCGTCGACGACCTCGATGACGGTGTCGACGGGGGTGTGGCCCTCGTCGGTGCCGGGGGCGTCGGGGGGTGCGCTCTCGGCGGCGGACATGGAGGCCGATGCTACGGGGCCGTCGCCCCGGTCCCCGAGCCGACGAGGCGCAGCTCGACCGGCACGTTCTCCGGATCGGCGGCCGCGGGGGCGAGGCCGGCATCGACGACGGCCTGGGCCGGATCGCCGCCGAACGCCGGGCACCAGGCCTGGAACGAGCACCACGAGCACAGGGGCCCGGGCTTGGGGCGGAAGTCGTCGCGCTCGCAGGCCCGGCTGATGGCCTGCCACAGGGCGCCGACCCGGTTGCGCAGGCCCTTAGTGGACTGGTCGGTCGGGACGGCGGTGATGATCACCGGCTCGTGCAGGTGGAGCAGCCGGATGCGGGCTGGTCGACGGCCGAAGAGCTCCTCGCACAGCAGCGAGTAGAAGTGGATGCCGCCCATCTTCGACTGCTCGTAGCGGTCCGACGGGGCCTTGCCCGTCTTGTAGTCGGTGACCACCAGCTCGCCGTCGGCGTCGAGCTCGAGCCGGTCGATGATGCCGACCAGGGGCAGGTCGCCCACGGAGGCCTGGAGACGGAGCTCGAGCCCGATGGGCCGGATCTCCCGCGGGTCCTCGAGCAGGAAGTAGTTGCGGACCAGTCGCTCGGCGTCGGCCCGCAGGGTGGCCATCTCGTCGGCCGCCAGCTCGAGTTCGGCCAGGTCGCGACCGGACTCGGACAGGTGGGCCACGGCGGCGTCGAGGCAGGCGAGGGCGGCCTCGACCGTGCGATCCGCCGGCTCGACGGCGAACAGGCGCTCGAGGGCGGCGTGGACCAGCGTGCCCTTGGCCATGGCCGGCGACGTCGGCTCCGGGATGCGGTCGATGGCCGAGAAGCGGAAGGCCAGCGCGCAGTCCTTGAAGGCGGTCACCTTCGAGGGCGACAGCGTGGTCGGGAGGGGCAGCGCCATGCCGTCGACCCTATGCCGGGGGTGTGACAGTGAGGGTGGACCGGGCGCCGCAGCGCGGTGGCCTGGCGCTCAGTAGCTGGTGGGGACGCCGGTGTCGGCGGGGGCGACGGCGGCCAGGCCGTCGAGGGCGCCCCCCTCGATGGCCTGGCGGAGCCGGTCGAGGATGACGGCGTCCAGGGTCACGGGGCCCTCGGACACGGCCCGGATCAGGAGAGCGGGGGAGATGCGGGTGGCCGGCGGGCACGGGTCGGGTCGATCCG
>DASYLG010000356.1:0-9635 GCA_036009685.1 Iamia sp.
CCCGTCGGCCTTGCCCTGGTCGACCACGGCCTGCCAGAGGTCGAGGGTCTCGAGGCTCATGGCCTGGACGTCCGCCAGCTCGCCGAGGGTGGAGAGCGAGTGCCAGTCGTAGTGCAGGATCGTCAGCTCGTCGCGGTGGGCGTCGCACACCCGGTAGACGGTGGCGATCATCTCCCGGAGCTGCTCGGCGCCGGTCCGGTCGGAGGCGACGATGGCCCGCTGAGCGGGGAGGAGCTCGTCGTAGAACCGGACGACGATCTCGCCCACCAGCGCCGCCTTCGACTTGAAGTGCGAGTAGAGGCTGCCGGCCAGCAGGCCCGACGCCTCGGCGATGTCGCGCATCGAGGTGTCGCTGTAGCCCCGCTCGGCGATCTGCGCCTTGGCCAGCACCAGGATCTCATCACGTCGCGACACGGTCGCCCTCTCGTCGGCTCGTCCACGGGGTCATGCCGGCGGCTCCACCCCGTGCACATGGTGGCTCAGGTCGCCCACCAGGAGCTGCCGATCGCGCCGCTCGGTGAACCGCCAGGTGCCGTCGACCCGGACGAAGGTGTCCCGGTGGAGGCTCACGGCCACCGCCTGGAGGGGGAGGCCGGGGCGGGCCTGCATCACCGTGACGTAGCTGCGCGCCGTCGCCGTGCTGCGGTCGTCGGCCACGTGCACGTCCAGGTTCGAGATGCAGTGGCACACGTCGGGGCGGCCGTCCTCGTAGGTGCGGACCGACCCGGCCCACAGGTCCCGCAGGGTGTCACGGCCCGAGAACTCGGTGCCGTCGCCGGCGACGAGGGTGGCGTGCTGGAACAGGTCGGCCACGGCGTCGAAGTCGCCGCCGTCGATCCGCTCGGCGTACTGGTGCACCAGGTGCCGGATGGCCTCGTGGTCGTCACTCATGCGCTCATCCGATCTCCAGGGCGTCACCGGCGAGCGAGCCGCCGTCGACGAGGTGCTCGGCACCGGTGCAGTAGGACGCGGCGTCGGACGCCAGGAACGCCACCACCTCGGCGACCTCTCGGGCCTGGCCGATGCGGGGGACCGGCAGCCCCCCGAAGACGGCGTCCTTGTCGACGGCGTCGAACTCGGGCGAGCTGACCATCGGTGTGTCGATGGTGCCGGGACAGACGGCGTTGACCCGGATGCCGGCGGGTCCGAGCTCGAGGGCGGCCGTCCTGGTCATCCCCCGGATCGCCCACTTGGAGGCCACGTAGGCGACGCAGCCGGGCACGCCCTTGAAGCCGGCCACCGAGGAGATGTTCACGATCGACGGGCCGGCCGCAGCTCCGGCCCGGCGGAGCGCCGGGATGGCGGCCTGCATCCCGAGGAAGCAGCCCAGCTGGTTGACGGCGATGACGGCGGAGTAGTCCTCCTCGGCCATGGTCTCGATGAGCCCCGGGCGCACGATGCCGGCGTTGCTCACCAGCGTGGTGAGCATCCCGTAGGTCGTCGTGGTCGCGGCCACGGCGGCGGCCCAGCTCGGCGCCGAGGTGACGTCGAGGGGGACGTAGGTGGCGGCTTCGCCCAGGTCCCGGGCGACCGCCTCGCCCTCGGCGTCGAGCAGGTCGCCGATCACGACCCGCGCCCCCCGCGCGACCAGCAGGCGGGCCTCGGCCTCGCCCTGGCCGCGGGCGCCGCCGGAGACCAGCGCGACCTTCCCCTCCATGGTGGTCACGACGGCGCCCCCTGCGGTCGGCCGAAGCGGTCGGCCGAGACGCCCCACCAGCCGGGGCGGGGCACGCCCTCGGGCCAGGTCCCGTCCAGCCAGGTCAGCGAGGCCACGTACTCCTGCAGGCGCCACCCGGCGGGCGTCCGGACCAGTGTCGAGTCGTAGTAGCCGCCGTCGGCCAGGAGCTGGTCGGCGCCGTCGACGATCGAGACCATCTGGGTGAACACGTAGCTGCGCACCCGGGCGGTGTCGCCGTCGAGGTCGACGGCGAAGTTGGTCTGGTAGTGCTGGATGGCGGCGAAGATGGCCAGGGACTCGCGCAGGTAGCCCTTGATCGCCGGGAACGTGTCCCGGGCCCCGCCGTTGTTGGAGAAGTCGATCACGGCGCCCTCGACGAAGAGGTCGTCGAGCCCGTCCCAGTCCGACTCGTCCACGCACTGGGCGTAGCGGGACAGGACCTCCATGATCTCGACGCGGTCTGCGGCGCGCGCCAGTCGCTCATCGCTCATGTCTCGGTTCCTCTCGGATCAGGGGACGGTGTAGCCACCGTCGACGGCCAGGGCGGTGCCCACCACGAAGGAGGACGCGTCGGAGGCCAGCCACAGGGCGGCCTCGGCGATCTCGCGGGCCTCGGCGATGCGGCCGATGGGGTGGAGCCCGGCGACGGCCGCCTCGGCCTCGGCCGAGCCGTCCATCCACTGGTCGACCATCCGGCTGCGGGCCGTGCCCGGGCAGATGGCGTTCACCCGGATGCCCTCTCCGATGTACTCGAGGGCGGCGGCCTTGGTCAGGCCGATGACGCCGTGCTTGGCGGCCACGTAGTTGGAGAAGCGGGGCACACCGATCAGCCCCGCGCCCGAGGAGGTGTTGATGATCGCCCCGCCCCCGGCCTTCCGCAGCTCGGGCACCTCGTGCTTGATGCAGTAGAAGACGCCGTCCAACATGATCGCCACGCCGGCCCGCCACACGTCGTCGGGCATCTCGTCGATGGGCAGGTCGGCGCCCTTGATGCCGGCGTTGTTGTGGGCGATGTCGAGCCGGCCCAGCTGGGCGACGGTGGTGGCCACCATGGCCGCGACCGAAGCGGAGTCGGCCACGTCGACCTCGATGGCGACGGCCTCGCCGCCGGCCTGGCCGATCAGCTCGGCCGTCTCGGTGGCGCCGGCGCCGTCGATGTCGGCGACGGCGACGCGGGCGCCGTGCTCGGCGAACAGCCGGGCGGACTCCCGCCCGATCCCGCCGGCGGCCCCGGTCACGAGCGCCACCTTGCCTGCGAACTGCTTCTCCGCCACGCGGACCTCTCTTCCCTTGCGCTTACAAACGCTCGTTAGTAGGACGCTTGTCACGTGATGAGACGGACGTTATACTAACGGTCGTTAGTTCGCAACCAGGGGATCTTCACACATGCACACATCCACGTTCCGACGTCGCGCCGCCATCGCGGTCGCCGTCACGCTGCTGCTCGTGGGCTGCGGCACCTCCGAGAAGGACTCGTCCGGCGGTTCCGGCTCGGGATCCGGGTCCGGATCCGGGGGATCGGACTCCGGCGACGACGTCCGGGGCGTCACCGACGACGAGATCGTGATCGGCGGGATCGCCCCGCTGACCAGCGCCTCGGGCGGCTACCCGGGGGCGGACATCGGCGCCCAGGCCCGCTTCGCCCGGGTCAACGAGGAGGGCGGCATCCACGGCCGCACCATCGACTACCTCGGCACCGAGGACGACACCGAGGACGGGACCAAGAACCTCGACCTGGCCCACGAGATGGTGCAGGACCAGGGCGCCTTCGCCATCGTCCCCATGCTCGGCGCCGGCTTCCTGCCGGCCACCTCGGACTTCCTCGACGAGGAGCAGGTGCCGTCGGTCGGCTGGGGCTTCATGCCCGGCCAGTGCGGGGCCGAGGACTCCTACGGCTTCGGCTTCAACGGCTGCATCCAGCCTCCGGGCGGCGAGCTGGCGAACACCTCGCTGGCCGCCCAGATCGTCGAGGAGCTGGGGGGCGAGGGGATCACCGTCGCCATCGTCTCCGACGACACCGCCAACTCGACCGAGGGCCTCAAGACGGTGGAGGGCGCCTTCCTGGCCGAGGGGGCCGACGTCGTCTACGCCAAGCCCAACGTGCCCACCTCCGAGCAGGTCGACTACACGCCGTTCGTCCAGGACGTGATGTCCTCCGCCGACGGTGGCCCACCCGACCTGGTCGTGTTCAACAGCCTCTTCGCCAACACCGTCGGCATCACGGCCGGGCTGCGCGCTGCCGGCTTCGAGGGCGACACGCTCAACTACATCGCCTACGTCCCCGGCCTGCTGGAGCAGAGCCCCGACGTGGCCGCCGCCCTCGACGGCTCCTACGTGAGCACCCAGTTCCTGCCGACCGAGTTCGGCGGCGAGGCGATCGAGCAGATGGAGGCCGACTTCGCGGCCATCGACCCCGACGCCCAGATCACCCTGGGCGGGGCCCTCACCTACTGGATGGCGGACGTGTTCGTGCAGATGCTCGACGCCGTGGGCGAGGACCTGACGCCGGCGACCTTCGGCGAGATCGTCAACGGCGGCTTCACCTACGAGCCCGAGGGCGACCCGTCGGGCCTGGGCCCGATCGAGTACCCGCAGGGCCACGGCGAGCCGGCCCCGTGCTCGGCCCTGGTGAGGATCGACGGCACCTCGTACGAGCCCATCAGCCCCCTGACGTGCGCCGAGAACGTCCCGCTCGCGGACATCGAAGGAGCCTGAGGCTCGACGGTGGGGCCGGGCCACACCCGGCCCGGCCCCACCGGCCCGCCCCCCACGATCGATGGACAAGCTCCTCGCACTCGTCGTCAGCGGCGCCGTCTCCGGCGCGGTGTACTCGCTCCTGGCCGTCGGGCTCACGCTGACGTACTCGGTGTCGCGGGTCTTCAACTTCGCCCAGGGCGCCATCGCCTTCGCCGCCACCTTCCTCTTCTACGAGCTGACCCAGGGCCTGCACTGGCCCACGGTCCCGGCCCTGGTGGTGGCCGTGCTCGTGGTGAGCGCCCTCGGGGTGGGGGTCAACGAGGTGGTCTTCCGACGGCTGGGCGACGCCGAGGACTCGACCAAGGTCGTGGCCACCGTGGGGCTCTCGATCGCCATCCCGGCCGTGGCCCTGTTCGTGGTCGAGACCGCGGTCGACACCTTCGGGGCGTCGATCCCGCGGGGTGACAACATCTTCCTGCCGCCCGGCCTGGGCCCGTCGCCCAAGGCGATCTGGACCCTCGGGCCGGCGACCGTCGACTCCAACCAGGTGATCGCCCTGGCCCTCGCCGTGGTCGTGTCGCTGGCGCTGTGGGCCCTCATCCGCTTCACCCGACTCGGCCTCGAGATGCGGGCCACGGTCGACCGCCCGGCGCTGGCCCAGCACCGCGGCGTCGACACGGTGGCCGTCTCCCGGCTGGCCTACGCCCTCAGCTTCGGGCTGGCCGGGCTGGCCGGCATCGCCGGTGCCCCCTTCCTCCCGCTGACGCCGTCCAGCTACACGGGGATCATGGTCGTGGCCGCCGCCGCGGCCGTGTTCGCCCGGCTCCGGTCGCTCCCGCTGGCCCTGGCCGGCGGACTGCTCCTGGGCCTGGCCCAGAGCCTCTTCGCCGGGTACGTGCACCTCTTCGAGGACATCAGCGGCTTCGCCTCGGCGCTGCCGTACCTCCTCTTGTTCGTCGGCCTCTTCACGCTCGGCCGGTCCCGGGGTCGCGCCGCCGGCCAGCTCGCGGCGCGGGTCACCGTCGACCCCGTCGTCGCCCACCCGCCGTGGCGCCGGGCGCTGCCGTGGCTGGTGGCCACCGTCCCGATCCTGGTGGCCATCACCGTGCTGGGCGACACCGACGTGGGCCTGCTCGCCCGGGGCCTGGCCCTCGCCATCATCTTCCTCTCGTTCACCATCGTCACCGGCGTGGGCGGGATGATCAGCCTGAGCCAGGCGACCTTCGCCCTGTTCGCCTGTCTGGTCGTGGGCCGGCTCATGGACGGGGGCATGACGCTGCTGCCGGCCGCCGCCATCGCCCTCGTCCTCACCGCCGCCGTCGGGGCCCTCTTCGCCCTGCCGGCCCTGCGCCTCGGCGGGTTGGCCCTGGCCCTCTCGACGCTCGCCCTGGCGCTCGTGGGCGAGACGATCGTGTTCGCCTACAAGCCCTTCACCAACGGCACCTACGGCTGGACGGTGCTGCGCCCGACCATCGGGCCGATCGACCTGGGCACCGACCGGGCCCTGGCCGTGTTCCTGTGGGTCCTGGTCCTCGTCGTGGTCGTGCTGGTGGCCAACCTGCGTCGCTCGCCGTCGGGCCGGGCCATCCTGGCCGTGCGCTCGACCGAGGTGGCCTCGGCGTCGGTCGGCGTGTCGATGCCCCGGGCCAAGCTGCGGGTGTTCACCCTCTCGGCGGTCGTGGCCGGTCTGGGCGGGATCATGTACGCCACGGTCAACGGCTCGGCCGTGACGGCCAGCTTCCCGGCCCAGGTGGGCCTGAGCTGGCTGGCGATCGTCGTGCTGATGGGCGTCCGCCGCCCAGCCGGCGCCGTGCTGGCCGGCATCGTCTTCGTGTTCAGCCCCGAGGTCATCGGCCTGGCCACCGACTCGGGCCGGATCCAGGAGATCCTGTTCGGCCTGGGCGCCGTCCAGCTGGCCACCTCGCCCGACGGCATCCTCACCACCTTCACCGCGGCCCGGGCCCGGCGCCGGCGGGCCGGCGAGGTCGTCAGGGCGGCCGAGGCGGCGGTGGGTGCGTCCCGCGACCGGGCGGCCCCCGTCGCGGCCGTGCTGGCGCCCGCCGGCGGGGCCCTGCTCCAGCTGCGCGGCGTGCGATCGGGCTACGGCGAGGTCGAGGTCCTCCACGGCATCGACCTCGACGTCGCCGCCGGGCGCATCACCGTGCTGCTCGGCGCGGGCGGGGCCGGCAAGTCGACCTTCTGCGGGACGGTGGCCGGCGCGGTCGCCGTCACCGGCGGGACCCTGCACCTCCTCGGCGAGGACATCACCACCGCGCCGGCGCACCGCCGGAGCCGCATGGGCCTGGCCATCGCCCCCGAGTCCCGGGGCATCTTCCCGGGCCTGAGCGTGACCGAGAACCTGGCCGTCGCCCTGCGCGACCCCGGCGCGCGGGAGCAGGCCCTGGAACGGTTCCCGGCCCTCGGCCGGCGCCACCGGGTCGAGGCCGGGTACCTGTCGGGCGGCGAGCAGCAGATGCTGGCCCTCGCCCCGCTGGTGATCGACCCACCCCGACTGCTGATCGTCGACGAGCCCGGACTGGGGCTGGCACCTCTGGTCGTGGACGAGGTCCTACGGCTGCTCACCGAGCTGCGCGCCGCCGGCAGCACCATCCTGCTCTCCGAGGAGAAGGCCAGCCGGGTGCTCGGCGTGGCCGACGACGTGGCCTTCCTCACCCTGGGGCGGGTCGTGTGGGCCGGCCCCGCCGCCGAGGTCGATCTCGACCGCCTGACCGACGCCTACCTGGAAGCGAGGCGCTGACGTGCTCGAGGTCGCAGGGGTGGCGGTGCGCTTCGGCGGGGTCACGGCGCTGGACGACGTGTCCCTGGCCGTGGGGCCGACGGAGGTCGTCGGCGTCATCGGCCCCAACGGCGCCGGCAAGACCACCCTGTTCGACGTCATCTCCGGCGTCCGGCGGCCCAGCGCGGGCTCGGTGGGGATGCGGGGCGAGGACGTCACCCGGCGCAGCGCCACCTGGCGGGCCCGTCACGGACTGCGCCGCACCTTCCAGCGTCACCAGGTCTTCAGCGCCCTGACGGTCCGGGAGAACCTGCTGGTGGCCCTGGAGGGCGGGCCCCTGCGCGGGGGAGTGGTGGTGGACGTGCTCGGCCTCGCCGGCCGCCGGCGCCACGCCGCCGAGCACGAGCGCCGGGTCGACGAGCTGCTGGCCGGCGTCGGCCTCGAGCCCGTCGCCGACGTGCCCGCCGGCTCGCTCCCCATCGGCGGGGCCCGCATGGTCGAGCTGGCCCGGGCCCTCGCCGCCGAGCCCCGGCTGCTGCTGCTCGACGAGCCCACCTCGGGCCTGGGCGAGGCCGAGACCGAGGCCTTCTCCACGACCCTGCGCGACCACCTCGGCCATCACGAGTGCGGGGTGGTGCTGGTCGAGCACGACGTGGGGTTCGTGATGGACCACTGCGACCGCGTCGTGGTGCTCGACCTGGGCCGGGTGATCGCCGCCGGTACCCCCGCCGAGGTCCGCGCCGATCCCGAGGTCCAGCGGGCCTACCTCGGCTGATTCCTACAGGAGCTGGGCGGTGGACGCCGACGCCGGCGTGGCGACCGGCGGGAAGGGGACCGGGCCGTCGAACGGGCTGACGGGGCGGGCCGGGGCGGTGCCGTCGGTCGCGCCGACGGCGGCCTTGCCCAGGTTGGTGCCCTTGCTGAGCATCCCGCTGATCTCGGTCGCCCCGACGGGCGGGCTGAGCAGGTAGCCCTGGACCAGCTGGCACCCGAGACGGTGGAGCTCGGCCAGCTGGAGGGGCGTCTCGACGCCCTCGCCGACGGTCACCATGCCGAGGGCCCGGGCCATCCCGATCACGTGCTCGACGATGGCGGTGTCCTCGGTGGAGGCGCCCAGGCCGTCGACGAACGACTTGTCGACCTTGAGCATGTCCAGGCTGAACTGGCGGAGGTACGACAGCGACGAGTAGCCGGTGCCGAAGTCGTCGAGGGCCAGCTTCACGCCCATCCGCTTGAGGACCCGGAGCGTGCTCCACGCCTGCTCGATGTCGACCATGAGGGCGCCCTCGGTGATCTCGAGGCAGATCGTGGCCGGCGGCACCGGGCTCTCCCGGAGGGCGGTGCGGACCGTGTCCTCGAAGCCGGCGTGGGCCAGCTGGCGGGCGGAGACGTTGATGGCGACGCGGAGCGGCTCGCGGTGCGGGTTGGCGTGGTTCCAGGCCCGCGCCTGGCGCAGCGCCTCGGTGAGGACCCAGGCTCCGACGGGGACGATGAGGCCCGACTCCTCGAGCACGGGGACGAACTCGGCGGGGGAGACCGGCCCGCGCGTCGGGTGGTCCCACCGCAGCAGGGTCTCGACACCGCTCAGGTGGCCGGTGGCCACGTCGACGACGGGCTGGTACACGACGCGGAAGTCGCCCCGCTCGGCCGCCCGGCGCAGGTGCGGCTCGAGGGTGGCGGGCGTGAACCGGGTGCCGTGGACGTCCTCGGCGTAGACGACCGGCTGGCCCTCCTCGCGACCCTTGGCGTCGTACATGGCGGCGTCGGCCTGCCGGATCAGGTCGTCGGCCGTGCCGGTCCCGTCGGTGGCGACGGCGACGCCGATGCTGGCCGACACCCGCAGGCTCTCGGTGCCGATGGCGAAGGGCTCGTCGAGGACGGCGAGGACCCGGCGGGCCAGGCGGATCGAGGCGTTGGGCCGCATGGGCTCGTCATGGGTGACCAGGATGAACTCGTCGCCGGCGTAGCGGACGACCCGGTCGTCCTCGTTCTCGATGCAGCCCCGCAGCCGGCCGGCCAGGGCGGCCAGCAGGGCGTCGCCGACGTCGTGGCCGTGCGTGTCGTTGATCAGCTTGAACCGGTCGAGGTCGAGGAACAGCACGGCGACCCAGACGTCGCTCCTGCGCGTGCGCCGGATCTCCTTCTCGAGCCACTCGGAGAGGAAGAGGCGGTTGGGGAGGCCGGTCAGGCCGTCGCGCAGCGAGAGGCGGGCCAGCTCGCCGCGCACCTCCATGGCGTCGCGGTAGCGGCGGGTGGCGAAGACCGTGGTGGCGACGGGCAGCAGGACGGCCAGGGCGACGATGCCGTTGAGGTCCACGGGGCCGAGGCCGTCGATGGCGGCGTCGATCCGGTCGACCAGGGCGAAGTGCACGCACGCGACGGCGGCCAGCGTGCTGACCGACACGAGCAGGGCCAGGTCGACCCCGGCGCGGCCATCCCGTCCCCGGGTGGAGGCTCTCGACGTGATGCTGATCGCCCCCTCGGGCTCGGGGGGACGGCGTCCCCACCTGGCGTCACATCGGC
>DASYLG010000357.1:0-5724 GCA_036009685.1 Iamia sp.
CGCGGAGCAGCAGGCTGTCGTCGTCGTCCCGTCGGCGCTCCCAGACCCGAGGGCCTGGCCCGACCGCCGTGAGCAGGACGGCCGCGGCGTCCGGGGCGACCTCACGCCGTCCGAGGGTCTCGGCCAGGACCAGCTGGCGGATCTCGGCCTGGGCCTCGGCCAGGGCGGCGCGGGTGGTGCGCAGGTCCTCGTGGGCGCGCTGGTGGGCGGCCTCGAGGTCCTTGAGCTGGCGGACGGCGGCGGCCCGCTCCTCGGCCGCGACGGCGGCGCGGGCCCCGTCCTCCTCGGCCTGGGCGGCGGCGGCATCGGCACGGGCCCCCAGGTCGTCCAGCTCCACCCGGACGGCGGCGAGGTCGGCCTGGACCTGGTCGCGGTCGGCCTCGGCCCGGCGCCGGGCCCGGCGTTCGCGGTCGAGGGCGCGCCGGGCGTCGGCCTCGGTCGCGTCCTCGATCCGACGGCGCACCAGGTCGTCGAGCGCCGCCTCCCAGCCGTCGGGGCGGGTGAGCCACAGCCGCCCGGCGTCGTCGAGATCGTCGACGGCCACCGCCTCGGCCACCAGGGCGCGGAAGGCGTCGTCGTCGCCGGCCCGATCGGCGGCGGACCGGGCCCGGCTCCCGAGCCGGGTCATCGACAGGACGGGCCGCAGCGGGGCCGGCACCGGGCCGCGGCCCTCGGCCTCGACCCGCCGGCCCACGACGATGGCGACGTCCAGGACCTCGCGCAGCAGGTCGCTGCGGGCGCTGCGCTCGGGGGACCCCATCTGCCGTCGGTCCCGGACCGGGCTAGCGCTCGGTGAGCGCCTCGACCGCTCCGCTCGGGCCGCACCAGCCGCACTCGACGGACTCGACGTCCTCGGCCAAGATCTCGGTGTCCTCCACGGTGAGCTCGCCGCCCACCGTGTAGTGGTGGAACGACCGGGTGCGCCGGGTCGCGGTGACGTCGAAGCGGGTCAGGTTGCCGCAGGTGGTGCAGCGGTACCGCGCCACGGTGGTGGAGGACGTCTCGGTCACGCCCGGCATCGTACCGAAGGCGGGTCGCCGCCCCGGCCGGGGCGGCGCCCACGAGGTGCCAGGCACCTCGTGGTCCGACCCCCTCGCCACGAGATGACCCCTTGACGGGCGAACACCTGTACGCGAACGTGCGTTCCCGTGCAGCTGAGCCTCGACGACCTGGGCACGCCGTTGCACGAGGTCACGTTCTGCGTGATCGACATCGAGACGACGGGCGGGGTGGCCGCCGACGGGGGCATCACCGAGATCGGCGCCGTCAAGCTCCGGTGCGGCGAGGAGCTGGGGCGGTTCCAGACGCTCGTGAACCCGGGTCTCCCGATCCCGCCACAGATCATCGTGCTCACCGGCATCACCGAGACCATGGTGGCGCCCGCCCCCCGGGTCGGGCCGGTGCTGTCGTCGCTGCTCGAGTTCGTCGGCGACGCCGTCATCGTGGGCCACAACGTCCGCTACGACCTGGGCTTCCTCAACGCCGCCCTCGCCGCCCACGGCCAGACGCCGTTCACCAACCCGTGGGTCGACACCTGCGCCCTGGCCCGGCGGCTGGTGCGCGACGAGGTGCCCAACTGCCGGCTCGGCACCCTGGCCCGGGCCTTCCGCCTCCCCCATCGGCCCACCCACCGGGCGCTCGACGACGCCCTGGCCACCGGCCACCTCCTCCACGTCCTGCTGGAGCGGGCCGCCGGGCTGGGGGTGCTCGGTCTCGACGACCTCCTCGGCCTGCCCACCATGGCCCGGCACCCGCAGGCGGCGAAGCTCAAGATGACCGAGGGCCTGCCCCGCAGCCCCGGGGTCTACCGCTTCCGTGACCGGGGCGGGCGGGTGCTCTACGTCGGCAAGGCCGCCGACCTGCGGTCCCGGGTGCGCTCGTACTTCTCCAGTGACGACCGGCGGAAGATCGGCCAGCTGCTGCGGGAGGCCGAGGCCGTCGACACGATCGTGTGCTCGAGCACGCTGGAGGCGGCCGTGCTCGAGCTGCGCCTGATCCGCAGCCTCGACCCGCGCTTCAACCGCCAGGGCCGGGCCCGGGGCCGCCCCACCTGGGTGCGGCTCACCACCGACCGGTACCCGCGGCTCTCGGTGGTGAAGACGATGAGGGGCGACGGCGCCGACCACCTCGGTCCCTTCCCCGACCACCGCTCGGCCGCCCGCGTGGTCGAGGCCATCCAGACGGCCCTGCCGATCCGGCGCTGCACCGGTGCGGCCGGCCGGCGGGCGGCGCCGTGCGCGTCGGCCCAGCTGGGACGGGCCCTGTGCCCCTGCGCCGGCGATCTCGACGAGGCCACCTACGGCCGCGTCGTCGACGCCGTGCGGTCCGGGTGGTCCGGCCGGCCCGACCTGCTCCTCTCGCCGCTGGCCGAGCGGATGGACGCCCTCGCCGCGGCCGAGCGCTTCGAGGAGGCCGCCGACGTCCGCGACCGGGCCGGGGCGGTGGTGGCGATCCTCCGCCGGCGCCGGCGGATCGACGCCCTGCGGGCCTCGGGCCGCACCGAGCTGGCCCTGCCCGGCGGGGCCGGGGCGGTGCTGGAGGGCGGGCTGCTGGTCTCGACGTGGGGCCCCGACGGCCAGGTCCGCAGCCTCGACCTGGTGGCCGGCGCGCCGCCGCCCGACCCCGACCTCGACCCCGAGGGGGCCGACGCCGAGCGCATGGGCGTGGCCGCCTGGCTCGACCGCTACCTGGGCCGCACCACGGTGGCCAGCAGCACGGGCGGGCTCGCCTCCCTCTGGCCCCCGCTGCCCGAGATGCGACCCCGCGCCGACGGCCCCACCCTCCGCCGCGACCGCGAGCACGACGCCACCCCCCGCCGGTCCCGGCGGGATGCGCCCGTCCCCGTCCCGTTCTGAGGCAGGAGGGCGCCACCCACCACCCACGGTCGCTCCCTGGCTCAGAACCGATGCCGGTAGCCTGACCACCCATGGCCGAGCTGCTCATCGCCCTGCTGGTGGTGACGCTGTTCAGCGTCCTGCTCGCCGTCATCGCCCTGGCCCTCGGGGCCCGGGCCCTGCGCAAGCGCAACCGGGTCAGCCCCGCCGTCGCCACCAACGCTCCCACCTCCTGGCTCGGAGCCCCCGGGGCCGGCGCCCGGCTCCACCGCCGGCTGCGCACCGCGGTGACCGTGGCCCGTGCGGCCTGTGCGACCGCCCCCTCCGCCCCGCACCTGGTCGACCTCACCGCCGATCTCGAGCGCGAGGCCGTCGCCCTCGACACCCACCTGGTGATCGCCTCCCGCATCCACGGCAAGCAGGGCCGGATCCAGATGGCCACGCTGGCCCAGCAGGTCCGGAAGGTCGAGCAGGTGGCGTCGCAGGTGTCGCTGCTGGCGGCCCAGTCCCAGGCGCCGATGATCGCCCGGGGCGAGGGCTCGGCCCTCGACGACCTGGCCCGGCAGCTCGATCGGCTCGAGCAGGCCCGCCACGAGGTGACCGAGGTCGAGACGGCCGCCGGCGTCCACCGCGTGAGCCCCTATGCCACTCCCCCCGGTGCCGACCCGACCCGGGCCACCCCCGACCTCCGCAAGGCCCCACCGGGCCAGACGATGCCCGGCGGCGGCTGACCGGCCGTCGGAACCAGTAGGTGATCGCCACCTACGGCCCGGCCACCGTCGAGCCCCCGGGCTGTGCCTAGAGGCCCTCGGTGCGGGCGGCGACCGAGGTGGTGACGAGACGCTCGAGGGCGTGGGCGGCCGCTCCGGTGTCGAGCGAATCGAGGGCCATGGCGATGCCGGCGTCGTAGTCGACGGCCCGGCCCGAGGCCACCAGGCCGGCGGCCGCGTTGAGCACGACGATGTCGCGGTGCGGGCCCCGGTCGCCGGCCAGCACGGCGTGGGCCAGGCGGGCGTTGGTGGCCGGGTCGCCGCCCCGCAGGTCCTCCAGCCGGGCGGGACCCAGGCCGTAGGCCAGCGGGTCGACGGTGAGGGGCCGCACATCGCCATCGACCACCTCGATGACGTTGGACGTGGTGGTGATGGTGATCTCGTCGAGGCCGTCGCCGCCGTGGACCACGAAGGCCCGCTCGGCGCCGTGCTGGAGCAGGACCTCGGCCATCCGCTCGGCCATGGAGGGATCGCCCACGCCGACGACGTAGCGCCGGACGCGGGCCGGGTTGGCCAGCGGGCCGAGGATGTTGAACACCGTCGGGACGCCGAGCTCGCGGCGGGTCGGGCCGGCGTGGCGCATAGAGGCGTGGTAGCGGGGGGCGAAGCAGAAGCCGATGCCGGCCTCGGCCACGCAGCGGGCCACCCCCTCGGGGCCGAGGTCGATGACGACCCCGAGCGCCTCGAGCAGGTCGGCCGACCCGCACGACGACGAGGCCGCCCGGTTGCCGTGCTTGCACACCTGGCCGCCGGACCCGGCCACCACGATGGCGGCGAGCGTGGAGACGTTGATGGAGTGGCTGCCGTCGCCGCCCGTCCCCACGATGTCGACCACCCCGTCGAGGGTGGGCAGCACGACCGTCTCGGAGGCGGCCAGCATGGCGTCGAGCATCCCGCCCATCTCGCCCGTCGTCTCCCCCTTCATGCGCAGGGCGACGATGAACCCGGCCACCTGGGACGGGGTGGCGTCGCCGGCCAGGATCTCGGCCATCGCCGCCCGGGCCTCGACGGGCGTGAGGTCACGCCGCTTGGTGAGCGCCCCGAGCACGCCGGGCCAGCCGCCGACCTCGGCGAGCGACGGGGCGTCGGGCGGGGCGGGGGTGGTCGGGGCGTCGGCCATCCGGTGGAACCTAGACCTACGCTCCGGGCGTGGTGACGCCGGTTCGACCTCGTCTGATCGCCGTCTGCGGGGTCCCGGGGGCAGGCAAGACAACCCTGGCCCGGGGGCTCGGGGTCACCCTCCACCTGCCCGTCCTGGTCCGCGACGACCTCAAGACCGGCATCGCCCACACCTGGTCCACGGCCGACTGGGCCGACCCCGCCGTCCGGTCGACGCTCGGCGGCAAGGCCTTCGCCGACTTCCACGCCCTGCTCCACGCCTACCTCGACACCACCAGCGCCCTCGTGGCCGAGGCGGCGTGGCACTGGTCCCTCGCCCGCGAGGAGATCCTGCCGGTGTTCCACCGGTCGCTCACGACGCTGGTGCACGTCGAGGTCGACCCGGCTCTCGCCGCGGCGCGCTACCGGTCCCGCTACGAGTCCGGGGCCCGGCACACGTCCCACGTCGATGGCGCCTTCGCCGACCAGATGGACGACGCCGGCTACGACTGGCGGCGCTATCTCCCGCCCCCGGACCTCCCCGTCCGCCAGGTGACCGTGGACGGATCCCTCCCCCCCGACCGGGTCCTCGCCGCGACCCTCGCCGCCCTCGCCCCGCCGCCGTGACGCCGGCGCTCTTCCACGTCAGCCACGACGGGCCCTTCACCACGCTCGTCCCCCGCCCCTCGCCCGCGGGCACGCCCCACGTCGGCCGGCTCCTGGTCTGGGCCGTGGACGAGGACCACCTCCCCAACTACCTCCTGCCCCGCGACTGCCCGCGGGTGTGCTGGCGGGGCGACGGCGTCCACGTCGTGGGGGTCGAGCAGGCGTGGGCCGACCGCCTCGACGAGGCCCCCCTCAACGTCCACCGGCTGGCGCCGGCCACCTTCGCCCCGCTGGGCCCGATCGGTGCCGACGGTGGCTACTGGGTCAGCAGCACCACGACGGCGGTGATCGACGTCGAGGTGGTGACCGACGTCCGGGCCGCCCTCACCGCCCGGGACGTCGAGCTGCGGGTCGTC
>DASYLG010000358.1:0-4927 GCA_036009685.1 Iamia sp.
CCAGCAGGGCGGCCTCGGCCGTCAGGGTCCGGCGCAGCAGCCGGGTCACCTTGGCGCTGAGCGCGGTCTCGTCGGCGGCCAGGTCGCGCTCGAGGATCGGGACCAGGCGGGACCGGTTGGCCGCACCCAGCATGGCCACCACGCCGACGATGGCGACCTTGGCGATCAGGAGCTGGCCGTAGGAGGTGCTGGTGAGGGCGTGGAGCGTCCGGACCTCGGACCAGCCCAAGGCGGATCCCGCCACCGCCACCGCGCCCAGGGCGATGCCGGCCACGCTCGAGAACCGCATGACGACGGCGGCCGACGAGGTCCCGGCGCGGCGGCGGGCGGCCACGACCGCGAGACAGCCGACCAGCCCGCCCAGCCAGACCGAGGCGGCGGCGACGTGGACGGAGTCGGACCCGATGGCCAGGACCTCGGGTGAGGTGGTGGCGGTGTGCCCGGCGATGGCGAAGGCGACGCCGAGGGCCACGACGCCCGCGCCGGCGAGGAGCCGGTCGCGGCCGGCGTCGACGGCCAGGAACAGCAGGGTGAGCAGGGCGACGGCCATGCCGATGCCGACCCGGTCGCCGAGCAGCTGGCCGGCCACGCCCGGCTCGGTGAGCGCATCGGGTCCGAGCCCGGTGGCGAGGGCGGCCCGCACCGGCAGCTCGGCCAGGATCCCGATCGCCCCGACCCCCGCCGCGGCCCGCAGCAGCCGGCGGAGGGCGGAGCGCTCGGGTCCCTTGTCGTGGGCGAGGGCCAGGAACACGGCCAGCCCGGCGGCGAGCAGGGCCCCGCCGTACCCGAGCGCCCGGGTGCCGGCGCCCACGACCTTCCACGGCCCGTCGCCGGGATCGCCCAGCAGGGCGGCGGCCAGGTCGCCGTCGATGCGCTCGGCCCCGTCGCCCACGGTGAAGGTGAACGAGCCGTGGATCGGGTGGCTGTCGGCCGAGACGACCCGCCAGGCGACGATGTAGGCGCCGTCGTCGAGATCCTCGAGGTCGACCGTCACCACTCCGCCCCCGGCCTCGACGCCGCCCCGGTCGACCCGGTCGCCGGAGCGGTCGAGGACCCGGACGGCGCCCAGGGTGGTCGACACGTCCTCGGAGAAGGTGATCTCGACGCGGCTCGGGGCGGCGCCGAGCCGCGCCCCGTCGCCGGGGGTGGTCGACACCAGCTCGGCGTGGGCGCTGGCGGGAGCGGCGGGTCCGGCCCCGACGAGCAGCGCCGCCAGGCCGAGACCGAGGGCGAGGACGACGAGCAGCCGGCGGAGGCGGGTCACGTGGGGGCCACGCGCCCGGCCCGGCCGGACGGCAGGCCCAGGTGGCGGCGGGACGAACCCGGCGACCGGGGGTGGAGCAGGGCGAGCAGGGTCACGCCCACCAGGTCGAGCACGTGGTGGGCCTCGGTGAGGGCGACGGCCTGGCCCTGGATCACGTCGATCCCGGCGGTGAGGAGCATGGCCCCGGCGAGGGCGCCGGCGAACGGGAGCAGGCCGGCGGCCAACCGGGGGCGCCACACCGTGGCCAGCATCCCCACGCCGAGGGCCAGCTCGAAGGCGCCCATCTCGCGGGCCACGTGGACCGGGGCCCGGCTGTCCTCGGCCAGGATCAGCGCCGGCACGGCCAGCACCAGCTGGGTGAGGCCGATGGCCAGGAGGGCGAAGCGCACGCCGTCGCGCACCCGCCGGGGCCGGGCCGTCATCGGGACGGCGGCCAGGATCAGGTCGGTGCGGTCGACGACGGGCGTGGCCGGCCGGACGCGGACGGCCCGGTGGAGCACGGTGGCCTGCTTCAACCAGGCCCGGCAGTCGGCGCAGCCCTCCAGGTGGAGGTCGACGTCGTCGTCGGTCAGGCCGGCCGGCAGCGCCTCGGCGTCGAGGCGGGCGGACGCGGCGTCACGGCAGTCGGCACAGCGCATGCCCACCAGGTCGTCGTCCGGGTCGATCCGGTTCCCGTCGTGAGCCGTTCCGTGTGCGGAAACCCACCGGACCGGTGGGAACCCGCACACGGAACGGGGTCTGTGCGACGATCTCCGGCGTGGACGCCCTGACCCGCCTGGCCCTCGAGGCGCGCGACGGCGACGAGGTCAGCCTGGCCGGGTTCGTCCGAGCGTCGCAGGCCGACGTGCGCCGGCTGGCCGCCCACCTCGTCGACCCCGAGTCGGCCGACGACGTGACCCAGGAGGTCTACCTGCGGGCCATCCCCGCCCTGGCCCGCTATCGGGCCGAGGCGCCGGCCCGGCTGTGGCTCCTGTCGATCGCCCGCCGCACGTGCGCCGACGTGATCCGGCGCCGGAGCCGCCAGCGTCGCCTCTGGCACCGGCTGATCGCCCAGCCCGACCCGGCGCGGGTCCAGGGCGTCGCCCCCGGCGGTGGCGCCGTCGACCTGGCCGACCTGCTCGACGACCTCGATCCCGACCGCCGCAGCGCCTTCGTCCTGACCCAGGTCCTGGGGTTGAGCTATGCCGAGGCGGCCGAGGTGGCCGGCGTCCCCGTGGGCACGATCCGCTCCCGCGTCTCGCGGGCCCGGGGCGACCTCACGGTCGCTCTCGCCGCCGACGATCCCGTGGCCGACGAGGGCTGACCGCCGGCTCGGCGCGGAGCGGTCCCGACCCCTGTCCGGTACGGTGCGGGGGCACAGGTCGCCCGTTCGATCCTTCAGGCTCCCATCGGGGTGGTGCTGCGATCCGAAGGGATCCGCCATGGCCTCCGCCCCCGCCCTCGGCCCCGCCGAGGGTTCCTCTGTCCCCGATCGCGTCTGTGGTCGCTGCCAGAAGTCCTTCGCCGGCGACCCCGACGCCCACCCCACCGCCCAGGCCGGGTGGTGGGCCTGTGCGACCTGCCGCGAGTCCCTCCTGGGCCCCGTGGTCGACCGCCACACGCCCTGACCTGACCGCCGCCACACCCAGGAGAACCCCGTGCCAGATCGCGCCCCCCACAAGGAATCGTCCAAGAAGGCGGCCAAGTCGCTCAAGGAGAAGCGTCAGGACAAGAAGGACAAGAAGGGCAAGTCCTCGTCCACCTCGATCGTCCGCTAGGGCAGGTCAGGTCACCTCGATCAGCTCGCCGGTCTTGACCTCGTAGACGAAGCCCCGGACTGCGTCCTTCCGCGGGATGAAGCGGTCGGCCTGGATGCGGGCCAGCGACTGGCGCACGTCCTCGTGGGCGTCGGGGAAGGCCTCCAGCGCGAACGACGGCCGGATGCCGACCTCCGCCTGGATGGCGTCCTTCACCTCGCCGTCGGTGAACGTGACCATGCCGCAGTCGGTGTGGTGGATGAGGATGATCTCCTCGGTCCCCAGCAGGCGCTGGCTGATCACCAGCGAGCGGATGGCGTCCTCGCTGACGACGCCGCCGGCGTTGCGGATCACGTGGGCATCGCCCTCCTCCAGGCCCAGCACCCGGGCCGGGTCGAGGCGCGCATCCATGCAGGCGAGCACGGCCACCTTGCGGGCCGGGGGCAGCGGCAGGTCGCCCTTGGTGAACGAGGCCGCATAGCCCGCGTTGTTGCTCAGCAGGTCATCGGTGGTGGTCACAGGTGGGTCTCCTCGGGGGGTGTGACGGGTGTCGGGTTGCAGGTTAGGGTGCGTTTCCGGCAAAGTCGACCGGTCCGCTCAGGAATACCGGAAAGCCACCCCACACCGTGCGTCGTACCCCAACCCTCTCCGTCGTCGCCCTCGCGCTGGCCCTCCTCGGGGCCGCGTGCAGCGGCGAGGCGTCCACCCGGGCCGACGCCGCCGGCGAGGGCCCCACCACCACCGCCGCGCCCGTCACCGCCCCCGAGACGATCCCCGACGGGGTGAAGCTCCGGGTCGGCGATCAGTTCGACTACCTCCAGACCGTCCTCGAGCTGTCGGGCGAGGACGAGGACCTGCCCTACGACGTCGAGTACGCCACCTTCCTCGGTGGGCCGCCCATGCTCCAGGCCTTCCAGGGCGACGCCATCGACATCGGGTTCGTGGGCAGCACCCCGCTGATCTTCGCCCAGGCCGCCGACCAGGACATCGTGGCCGTGGCCGGCTGGGCCTCGGCGACGGGGTCGTTCTACGGCCTCGTGACCGCCCCCGGCGTCGACGACGTGCAGGGCTGGGAGGACGTGCGGGGCAAGCGCATCGCCTACCAGCGGGGCACCGCCGGCGAGGCTGTGCTGCTCCAGTCGCTCGACGAGGCCGGCATCGGCTTCGACGAGATCACGCCGGTCGACGTCTCGCAGATCCAGGTGGCGCCCACGCTGCAGGGTGGCGGGGCCGATCTCGGCATCTCCATCGAGCCCCTGACCAGCGGCTTCGTCAGCGCCAACCCGGGGACCGAGACGGTCGCCCGGGCCGACCGCATCACCGACCGCTCGTCGTTCCTCATCGCCACCCGGGAGACGATCGACGACGAGGGCCGCTCGGCGGCGCTGGCCGACTACGTCGCCCGTCTGGTCCGGTCGTTCGCCCACCTCCGTGAGCACCCGGACGAGGTGGCGTCCGACGTGTTCACCGAGCTCTACGGGCTCACCCCGGAGCGGGCCACCGAGCTCCAGGCCGAGAACGGCGTGACCAGCTTCTACCCGATCCCCGGTGACGACCTGCTCGAGGCCCAGCAGCACCTGGCCGACCTCTTCGTCGAGGCTGGCCAGATCCCCGAGGAGCTCGACGTGGCCGCCGAGTTCGACAACCGGTTCAACGACCTGGTCGAGCAGGAGCAGGGCGCGTGACCGCCCTCGACCACCCGCCGGCCCGCGTCCGGGATCTCGAGGCGGGGGCGGCGGTGACGTCTGCACCGACCGCCCCCCGCCTCGTCACCCTCCCGACCCGTGTCGCCGTCCATCCCGACGCCCGGCCGACCCGCCTGCGGGTCCCCCGCGGCATCGAGCGCCTGGCCGGCGTGGCCGTGCTGGTCGTCGTCTGGGAGGTCGCCGCCCGGGTCGGGTGGCTCGACACCGACACGCTGGCCGGC
>DASYLG010000359.1:0-7120 GCA_036009685.1 Iamia sp.
CCGCCATCCAGGCGGGCGACGCCGCCGGGGGGCTCGCGCTCGCCCGGCGCGGGCTGGCGGGCTCGCCGGGAGACACCGACGCCCTGATCGACATCGTCGACGCCTTCGACGAGGCCGGCCACCGCGCCGAGGCGGTGCGCATCCCGGCGGCCTGGGACCGCGACCGGCTCCTCGACGCCCCCACCGCGTGGCGGATGGTCCCGCTCGACGCCGATGTGGTGATCCCCGTCAACTTCCCGGCGTACTACGCCCGTCACCCCCGCAAGGTCGTGTGGCTGGCCCACCAGCACCGAGCCGCCTACGACGGGATCGGCCAGCCGTGGTCCGACCTCGGGCTCGACGACACCAGCCTCGAGGTCCAGCGCCAGCTGGCCGAGTGGGACGCCGTGGCCTTGGGCGAGGCCGTGGCCCGCTTCACCATCTCGGGCGTGGTCAGCGATCGCCTGGCCCGGTTCTGCGGGCTCGACAGCACGCCCGTGTACCACCCGCCGCCCCTGGCCGGCCGGCTGCACGCGTCGCCGCTGGGCGATCGGATCGTCAGCGTGGGCCGGCTGGAGCAGAACAAGCGGCCCGGCCTGCTGATCGACGGTCTGGCCGCCTGCTCCCGCCCGATCCCCGGCGTGCTGGCCGGAACCGGATCGCTGGCGTCTTCGCTGGCGGCCGACGCGTCGGAGCGGCTGGCCCCGGGCCGGCTGGAGATGCCGGGCTACGTGAGCGACGAGGTGTCGATCGGCCTCTTCCACGACGCCCTGGCCGTGCTCTACGCCCCCTACGACGAGGACTACGGCTACGTCACCCTCGAGGCCTTCCTCGCCGGCAAGCCGGTGGTCACCACCCACGATGCCGGGGGCGTCCTGGAGTGGGTCGAGGACGGCGTCACCGGCCTGGTCACCGACGGCACGCCCGAGGGGCTGGGGGAGGCCTTCGACCGTCTCGACGGCGACCGCGACCTGGCCGCCCGCATGGGGGCCGCCGGCCGGGCCCGGGCCGAGGCCCTGGGCTGGGGTGCCGTCGTCGACCAGCTCCTGGCTCCTGTCTCGTGACCACCGGTCGTCCCCCGAGCTCGAGGCCGGTGGTGGCCGTCGTGGCGGCGCCGGGGGGGACCGAGGCGGTGCGGCCCCTGGTGCGGGCGCTGGCCCGCCACGTCGATGTCCGGGCCGCCGACCGGGCGCCGGACCCGGTCGCCCACCTCGTCGCCGGAGCGGCGGCGCTCGACCAGGTGCCCGAGGGCGCGCCGGTGGCCGTCGCCGAGGAGGACCGCCTGGCCATCCGGCGGGGTGACGCCGCCCAGGTCGTCGATCTGGTCACCGGGCCCACCGTCGACACCGCCTCGTGGCCCCCGCTCCCGCCCCACGTCCGGCGGCGCTGGCGTCAGCGCCTGGGCCTCGATCCCGACCTGGTGGTCGACACCGCCGCCCTCGACCCCGACGACGTGCCCACCGCCCTGGCCGTGGCGGCGGCGGCCGTGGTGGCCGAGCCCGACCTCCCGCTCGCCCTCGCCCTGGGCTGCCCGAGCGTCGTCGGCGCCGAGGCGGCCGCCGCCGCCGTCGGGGCCGTCGACGAGCTCCACGTCGTCGTCGGGGGCCGCCCCGAGGCCGAGGCCCTCGCCGCCGACGACCGGCGGGCCGCCCTGCTCTCCCGCCAGGCCCGCCGGCTGGCCCGGGACACCCTCGACCCGGCCCGCCCCGCCGACGTGCTGCTGCGGGCGTGGGGGATCGCCCCCACCGGCCCCGTCGCCCGGGTCGACGAGCGCCTGGCCGAGCTGGGCACCGCACCCGCCGGTCCCGTCCGCCGGCGGGTCGCCGACGCCCTGGCCCCGTTCACCGCCGAGAGCCCCGACCCCGGAGGTCGATGATCGTGCACCCCGCCATCCGCACCGCCAGCGCCGTCCGGCTCGGCGCCCCGCCCGCGCCCGACGGCGACGACGCCCCGCCCGCGTCGGGGGCGGCCACGCGGGCCAAGGCCCTCGTCCGCCGGGCCGGCGGAGCCGTGCTCGACCGCGTCGGCAATCGGGCGGCGGCGGCCACCGCCGGCCAGGTCGATCAGCTCCGCGACGAGCTCGACCGCACCCGCACCGAGCTCCAAGCCGAGATCGAGCTCCTGAGAGCCGAGCTCGCCGCCCAGTCGAGGACCTGACCAGTTGATACCCCCAGACGACGCTCACCACGAAGCGACCAGATCGACCGCGAGACGGCCGCCGCCCGGCGCAGCCGCAGGGGGCCTGGGGGGAACCCCCAGACGAAGAGGCGTGGCGGCGAGGAACGAGCCGTCCGCCTCTGGGAAGACCTTCAGCGTCGAGCGCAGCGAGGCACGTCAAGTTCGAGGAAGAAACGAGCGCAGCGAGGCTTCTGACGAGACCTAGCCGACGCGGGCGGCGTACTCCTGGGAGGCGAAGAGGTTGCCGATGAGGGCGCCGATGCCGTCCCTCTCGACCTGGGCGACCCACTCCATGTGGGACTGGGCGCTGATGGCCCGGCCGAGCATGACCTCGTGGACGAAGATGACCTCCATCACCGTCTGGGACCGGGTCTCGTACTCGGCGGTCTTGGAGAACAGGGCCATGACGCCGCCCCGGCTCTCGTTGCCGCTGGTGATGCGGCCCGTCCAGTAGTCGAGGTCGGCGTCGGACGGGCTCCGGTCGAGGACGTTGCGGTACACCAGGCGCACGAACTGCTCGTCGGTGATGTCGCCGTACTTGGACTTGAACTCGGGCGTGCCGCTGAAGCGGGCCGAGATGGTGCGGAGGTTCATCCCGTCGTCCATCTGGTCGAACCAGTACTGGATGCCGGCGTGGTCGGGGATGCGGCCGAAGTAGGTCAGGTAGAGCCGCACGGCGGCGGCGCTGCGATCGTCGACCCAGGGGGAGCGGACCAGCGACGCCACCAGGGCGTTGCGGTTGGTGTCGCCGTTGGTGAGGTTGACGGCCCACCAGCGCCGGTCCTCGTAGGTGCCGGGGTCACGGCGGAAGTCGGTGAACTGGCGCCACACCAGGTCCTCCACCGTGTCGAACGGGGACCAGTCGACGCTGGGGGGCGGCGGGTCGGGCGGGTTGGAGGGCGGCGTGCTCGAGCCCATGTAGGCCTTGGTGGCGTCCCGCAGGGCCGCCATCTTGGAGATGACGTTGGCCCCGGGGCACTCGGTGTAGCCCGTCATCCCGTGGTAGTTGATGACCGGCAGGGTGACCGATCGTCCCGACGGGTACTTGGGGTTGCCGCCGCTGGTGACGGTGACGGTGCCCTTGGGGTCGAGCCCGTGGAGCGAGAGCTTCCAAGCGAGGAAGCGGGCGGCCGAGTCGAGCATGGCCGAGGTGGGCTGGGCCGTCTGGAAGTTGCCGATGAGGTTGAGGCCGACGCTGCCGGTGTTGAAGCCCTGGGCATGGCCGCCGATGATCGGCTTGGTGATGTCGCCGGAGCGGCCCTGCCAGATCCCGCCGTACCGGTCGACGAGGAAGTTGTAGGCGATGTCGCACCAGCCGCGGCCGCCCGCCGACGTCGACATGGTGTGGTAGGCGTAGACGCCGTCGATGATGCCGGGCACCTTGGCCGCGGAGTAGTCGTTGCCGCTGGCGGTGTGGTGCACCACGGCGTGCTTGAGGCTGCTGGCCACCTGCGGCCCGCCGCTGCAGCCGGAGGTGGTGTACTTCCACCCGCCCGACGCCCAGTCGCTGCGGGGGTGGATGGTGGGCTTGGCGGCGGCCTTGGCGGTGGTGCGGCCCTCGGGGGCCTCGGTCACGGTCCGGGCCTCGCCCTCCTGGTACCGCATGCGCAGCACCTTGAGATCGGTGAGGGGCCCGGCTTCGACCTTCAGGTCGAGGGCGTCGGCGCCCTGCTCGCCGAGCCAGACGACGTCGGTGCCCACCCGGCTGGTGTCGCCGTCCCCGACGTCGCCGCCCTCGGGGGCGATGGTGGTCCAGGGCGTCCACCCCGCCGGACCCCGGCTGCGGAGCGTCACCGCGCCGTCGGGGGCGCTCGTGGCCGCATCCCAGGTCACGGCGACCATCTCGGTGCCGGGGAGGAGCTCGACGGTGGTGGTCCAGCCGGTGGTGCCGGATGCCGGATCGGTGGCCGAGCGGCTCGACCGGCCGGCGAGGTCGACGTGCGAGGTCTCCAGCGCCCCCTTGGCGTAGACGGTGCTGGTGCGCGGGGCCACGGGATCGGCGGTGATGGCCTGCGCCGCCGCGGGGGTCGGGGCGGCGACCAGGGCCATCGTCGAGCCGGCGCCCACCACCAGTGCCACCAGGGCCGATCGGGTCCTGCCGAGGAGGGGGAAGTGGGTCGCCGTCACCCGTATTCGGTCGGTCCCATACCACTGCTTGTGAGGAAACGACCACGCCCTGCGTCATCAAATCGACACAGACGACCAGGGACAACGTCTTGACCTGGGACTATGCGGATCACCTGCTGTGCGTGGCGATAACCCTGCGCACAGTAGTTGGCCGTCTGACGGCGACCGCGGATGGTCGCGGATGGTGGTCACGGCCCCCTGCACCCCGGTTCGTTAGGGTGCGCGGCGATGGTCGTCGCGGGTTCGCTCCTCACCGTCGCGCTCGACGTCACGAGCCTCATCGGGCCGCGCACCGGCGTCGGTGCCCTCACCGAGAACCTGGTCGAGGGGCTGGCCGCCCGCAGCGACGTGGCCGTGCGCGCCTTCGCCGTCACCTGGAGGGGTCGGGGCGCCCTGTCGCACTCGCTGCCGTCGGGTGTGGTGCTGGCGTCGCGAGCCATGGCCGCCCGCCCGTTGCGGGCGGCGTGGAGCCGCGGTGACCGACCGGCCATCGAGCGCTGGACCGGCCCGGTGGACGTCGTCCACGGCCCCAACTTCATCGTCCCCCCGGCGCGTCACGCGGCCCGCGTCGTGACCGTGCACGACCTCACGGCGTGGCGCTACCCGGAGCTGGTCGACCGCCACTCGGCCTCCTACCCCGACATGGTGGCCAAGGCGGTGGCCGCCGGTGCGTGGGTCCATGCCCCCAGCCGCTTCGTGGCCGGCGAGCTGGCCGACATCTTGGGCCTCGACCCGGCCCGCGTCGTCGCCGTGGCCAACGGCGCCCCCGACCTGGGTCCCGAGACGCCCGGTCGCGACGTCGCCACCGGCCGGACGCTCGCCGGGGCCGAGCGCTACGTCCTGGCCGTGGGCACGGTCGAGCCCCGCAAGGACCTGCCCGGCCTGGTGGCCGCCTTCGACCGGGTCGCGGCCGATGACCCCGACGTCCGCCTGGTGCTGGCCGGCCCCGACGGGTGGGGCGCCGATGCCCTGGCCGACGCCGTCGCCCAGGCCCGCCACGGCGATCGGATCATCCGCCTGGGCTGGGTCGACGACGACGACCGGGCCGCCCTCCTCCGCGGGGCCACGGTCGTCGCCTACCCCTCGGTCTACGAGGGGTTCGGCCTGGTGCCGCTCGAGGCCATGGCCGCCGGCGTCCCGGTGGTCAGCACCCGGGCCGGGGCCATCCCCGAGGTGGTGGGCGACGCCGCCGAGCTGGTCGAGGTGGGCGACACCGACGCCCTGGCCGAGGCCCTGGGCCGGCTGCTGGGCGACGAGGAGCGGCGGGCCGAGCTGGTCGCCGCCGGCCACCTGCGCCGGGCCCGGTTCCGCTGGGAGACCACCGTCGACGACATCGTGGCCCTCTACCGGCGGGCCGCCGAGGCCCGCTGAGCCGGTGCCGGCCGAGGACGGACCCAGCTGGTCCGACATCGCCGGTTGGTACGACGACCTGATCGAGGCAGGGAGCGGGCCGCACGAGATGGCGGTCGAGACCCTGCTGGCCCTGGTCCCGCCGCTCGCCGGGCTCACCGTCCTCGACGTGGCCTGTGGGACGGGGCTGGCCACCCGGGCCCTGGCCACGGCCGGGGCGGAGACCGTCACCGGGACGGACTCCTCGGCGGCCATGCTCGACCGGGCCCGGTCCCACGGTGGTGGTGACGATGCGACCTACGTGGTGGACGATGCCCAGACGCTCGCCACCTTCGCCGACTCCTCCGTCGACGGGGTGACCTGCCAGCTCGCCCTCATGGACATCCCCGACCTCGACCGGGCCCTCGCCGCCGTGCACCGGGTCCTGCGCCCCGGCGGGTGGTTCGTCTTCGTGATCGCCCACCCGTGCTTCCTCGGTCGTGGCGCCGGGCCGACCGTCGTCGACGGGCGCCCGGCCGTGGTCGTCCCCGAGTACCTGGAGGAGCGGTTCTGGCGGTCGGCGAACCCGCAGGGCGTGCGCCGGGCGGGCCAGCACCACCGCACCGTCAGCACCTACCTCAACGCCCTCGTGACCGCCGGCTTCGCCCTGGAGGAGGTCGTCGAGCCGCGCGCCTCGGCGCTCCTCGCCGAGCAGCAGCCGCTCTACGCCGTGGTGCCCCTCCTCCTGGCCGCCCGGGTCAGAACAGCTTGAGGACGTTGGATTCGATGCCGCGGAGCTCGTCGTAGTCGATCTCGACGCACACCAGGCCCCGGTCGGTGGCCAGGACCTTGGCCTGCGGCTTGATCTGCTGGGCCACGAACATCCCCCGGACGTGGCCGTGGCGGGCGTCGCGGCGGAGGAACTCGACGTAGCGGGTGAGCTGCTCGACCCCGTCGATCTCGCCCCGGCGCTTGATCTCGACCGCCACGGTGGTGCCGTCGGCTCCCTTGCACAGCAGGTCCACGGGCCCGATGTCGGTCATGTGCTCGCGCCGGATGAGGACCAGGCCCTCCTCCATGGTGTGGGGCCGCTCGGCCAGGAGCACCTGGAGGTGGGCCTCGACGCCGTCCTTCTGGAGCCCGGGGTCGACCCCCAGCGCCCACGCCGTGTCCGACAGGACCTCGTCGAGGGTGATGGTCAGGGTCTCGCCCTTGGGGTTGGTGACGACCCAGACGCCCTCGTCCTCGACCAGCCGGTTGGGGGCGTTCATCCAGTTCAGGGGCTTGTAGGCACCGCCGTCGGCGTGGATGGCCACGCACCCGTCGGCCTTCACCATGATCAGCCGGGTCGCCATCGGCAGGTGGGCGGTGAGCCGCCCCGCATAGTCCACCTGGCACCGAGCCACCACGAGCCGCATGCGCCGAGAGTAGGTCCACCGCGTTCTCGGCACGGAAGTGCCCGATATCCGGGCCCTTCCGTGCCGAGTACGACTCAGCTCGCCGATCA
>DASYLG010000360.1:0-2310 GCA_036009685.1 Iamia sp.
AGGCGGCGGCGATGGCCCGCCAGTCGGTGGCCTCGGGGCGGGGAGCGTTGGCGTGGAGGCCGGCGATGACGGCCTGGAGCTGGTACGGCCCCGGGTCCAGGCGCACGAGGGCCCGCGAGAGCAGGGCGTTGGCCTCGATGATGCCGTCGCGGTCCCAGAGCGACCGGTCCTGGTCGTCGAGCAGCACCAGCTCGCCGTCGGGACCGGCCCGCCCGGCCGTCCGGGACCGGTGGTACAGCTCGAGGGCGAGCAGGCCCTCCACCTCGGCCCGGCCGGGCAGGAGGTCGAGCACGAGCCGGGTCAGCCGGATGGCCTCGTCGGCCAGCTCGACGCGGAGCGGTCCGCCGTCGGCGCCCCGCGACAGGTACCCCTCGTTGAACACGAGGTAGAGGACGCCCAGCAGCGCCCCCACCCGCTCCTCCAGGTCGTCGGGGATGGAGAGCGGGATGCCGGCGTCGCGGATCTTGCGCTTGGCCCGGACGATGCGCTGGGCCAGGGTCGCCTCGGGCAGGAGGAAGGCGGCGGCGACCTCGGCGGTCGTGAGCCCGCCGACGAGCCGCAGGGTGAGCGCCACCTGGGCCTCCGGGTCGAGGGCGGGGTGGCAGCAGAGCAGCACCAGGCGGAGCTGCTCGTCACCGACGTCGGTGCCCGTGTCGTCGTCCACCAGCCCGGCCGGGGCCACGTCGGGCCCGCAGGGCACCAGACCCGGCGCCGCCGCCCGCAGCCGGCGCTCGTCCACCTCGGCCCGGCGCAGCCGGTCGATCGCCTTGCGCCGGGAGACGCTCACGAGCCACCCGGCCGGGTTGGCCGGGATGCCCCGTTCGGGCCACGTCCTGGCCGCCTCGACCAGGGCGTCCTGCACGGCGTCGTCGGCCAGCCCGACGTCACCGACCCGGCGGGCGAGGAGGGCGAGCACCCGCCCGCCCTCGGTGCGCGCCAGCCGATCGAGCGCCTCCTCGACCGGCGGCGCGCCCGGGCTCACCCGGCGTCGGGGCGGAAGGCGAGCGGTCGGACCTCGTAGGAGGCGTCGGGGAGGGGGATCTTCCGAGCCAGGCCGAGGGCCTCGTCGAGGTCGGCGGCGGCGACGACGTAGTACCCGCCGAGCTGCTCCTTGGTCTCGACGAAGGGCCCGTCGGTGACGGCCAGGTCGCCCCCGTCGGTCCGGCGCAGGGCCGTGGCCGTGGTCGTCGGCTGGAGGCTGCCACCGGAGATCCAGTGGCCGCCGTCGATGAGCATCTGGTTGTAGGCGAAGAAGTCGGCCATGCGGGCATCGAACTCGGGCGTGCCCGGGGTCGACGGGTCGGCGGCGTCGTCCGGCCTGTGGATGAGGATCATGTAGTCCATCGGGACCTCCGTGTCGGGAGCGGGCCGACCCGGTGGCCGGCCCTCATCCCGATGACGCAGCCGTCGACCGAGATCGACAGCGCAGACGGAGATTCTTAGCCGCGACCCCGGTTGGCGCGGGCCCGGCGGGCGAGGGAGTCGATCGACACGGCCAGCAGCAGCACGGCGCCGGTGACGATGTAGCGCACCGACGAGTCGACCCCGATGCGGTTGAGCCCGCTGGTGATCATGGTGAGCACCAAGACGCCGAGCATCGACGAGTAGGCCGAACCCCGGCCGCCGAAGAGGCTGGTCCCACCGATGACGGCGGCGGCGATGGCCGTGAGGTTGACGTCCCGGCTGCCGCTGGCCTGGGAGACCGAGGTCAGCTTGCCCATGAACATCAGCCCGCCCAGGGCGGCGAAGCCCCCGGTGAGGGCGAACGCCGACACGTACACCCGGTCGACCTTGATGCCCGACCGGCGGGCCGCCTCGACGTTGCCGCCGACCGCGGTGAGGTGCCGGCCCCACCGCGACCGGCGCAGGAGGACGTCCATGCCGACGACGAGGGCGGCGAAGAACACCACGCTGTAGCCCAACCCCCGGCCGACGTTCAGGTAGTAGGTCAGGTACCCGAGCCCGACGAGCATCGCCCCGGTCTTGATCGCCACCACCGTCGGCTTCTGGGCCGAGAGCCCGGCCGCCTTGCGGGAGCGGATCTCGAGCAGCCGCGACACCAGGTAGGCCGCCGTCACCAGGACCACGAGGGCGTACGACGCGGCGTCGCCCAGGAACTTCGAGCGGGCGAACTGGGCCAGCCCCGACTCGCGGGGGATGTTGATGGTGCCGTCGTCGCCCAGCACGGCCAGCTGGACGCCCTGGAACGCCAGCAGCCCGGCCAGCGTGATGACGAAGCTGGGGACCCCGACGCGGGTGAAGAGCAGGCCGTAGACCAGCCCGATGACGACGCCCGTGACGACGCCGACG
>DASYLG010000361.1:0-5273 GCA_036009685.1 Iamia sp.
AGGCCGCGGCGCGGGTCATGGTCGCCCAGGGGCTGGGCGGCGACATCGTCTACATCTGCTCCAAGAACGGCGTGGTGGCGGGCCCGTCCAACGTGGCCTACGGGGCGGTCAAGGCCGACCAGGCCCACCAGGTCCGGCTGCTGGCCGCCGAGCTGGGCGAGTTCGGCATCAAGGTCAACGGGGTGAACCCCGACGGCGTGGTGCGGGGCAGCGGCATCTTCGCCGGGGGCTGGGGCGCCCAGCGCGCCGCGGTCTACGGCGTGCCCGAGGACGAGCTCGGCGCCTTCTACGCCCAGCGCACCCTGCTCAAGCGGGAGGTCCTGCCCGAGCACGTGGCCAACGCCGTCGTCGCCCTCACCTCGGACCAGTTCAGCCACACCACCGGGCTCCACGTCCCCGTCGACGCCGGCGTGGCTGCCGCGTTCCTGCGCTGACGGTGGCCGCCCGCGTCTTCGCGGCCGTCGACATCGGCGCCTCCGGCGGCCGGGTCATGGCCGGCGTGGTCTCCGACGGCCGGATCGAGCTCCACCCCGTCCACCGCTTCCCCAACGGCGTCGTCGAGCACGACGGCCACCTGCGCTGGTGGATCAACAAGCTGATGGGCGAGGTGCTCCTCGGCCTGCGGCTGCTGGGCCAGGCCTTTCCCCAGGTCGAGTCGATCGGCATCGACACCTGGGCCGTCGACTATGCCCTCCTGGACCGCGGCCGCCAGCTGGTGGACGAGCCCATCGCCTACCGCGACGACCGCACCGCCGGGGTCGTCGATGCCGTCCACGCCCGCATGGCGCCCGAGGAGCTGTTCGCCCGCAACGGCCTCCAGCACCTGCCGTTCACGACGCTCTACCAGCTGGCCGCCGAGCAGGGCACCGAGCGCTGGGCCGGCGCCGCCCACATCGTCCTCCTGCCCGACCTGATGCCCGTCCTGTTCGCCGGCGTGCTCCGCACCGAGGTCACCAACGCCTCGACCACCGGCCTGCTCGACGTGCGCACCCGCACCTGGGATCCCGAGCTGCTGGCGCTGGCCGGCGTGGCGCCCGAGATGCTCTCGCCGCTCGACGAGCCGGGCACGGTGCGGGGCCCGATGCTCGAGCCGCTGTCCATCACCTGCAACCTCCCGACCACCTGTGTGTTCACCGCGGTGGCCAGCCACGACACCGCCTCGGCCGTCGTCGCCGTGCCCGCCACCACCGACCGCTTCGCCTACGTCATCAGCGGGACGTGGTCGCTGGTGGGGGTGGAGACGGCCGAGCCGGTGCTCACCGAGGAGGCCCGGCGGGCCGGCTTCACCAACGAGGCCGGCGTCGACGGCCGCACCCGCTTCCTGCGCAACGTCGGCGGGCTGTGGCTGCTCCAGGAGTGCCTGCGGGAGTGGGGCGACGTCGGGCTCGACGAGGTGCTGGTCGCCGCCGCCGCTCTCCCGGCCGGCGGTCCGACGATCGACGTCGACGATCCCGTCTTCATCCCGCCCGGCGGGATGCCGGCGCGCATCGCTCGGGCAGGGGGCCCGCCGGCGGACGACCATGGGGCCGTGGCCCGCTGCATCGTCGACTCCCTCGCCGCCGCCCACGCCCGCACCGTCGAGCAGGCCGTGACGCTGACCGGCCGGGAGGTCGACGTCGTCCACGTCGTCGGCGGTGGCTCGCAGAACGCCCTCCTCTGCCAGCTCACGGCCGATGCCTGTGGCCGGCCCGTTGTCGCCGGGCCCGTCGAGGCCACCGCCCTGGGCAACGTCCTGGTCCAGGCCCGAGCCCACGGTGCCCTCACCGGCTCGCTGGAGGACCTGCGGGCCGTCGTCGCCGCGTCCACCGACCTCACCCGCTACGAGCCCCGAACGGACCCCTCGTGAGCCCGAAGCCCTCGCTGCGGCAGATGCCGGCGACCCTCCGCTCGGTGATCCGGCTCCAGCGGCCCGAGGCCGACCCCGTCGAACGGCGGCTCGCCCAGGCCGCGTCGGTGGCCGACCTGCGGCGGATCGCCCAGCGGCGGCTGCCCGGCGGGGTGTTCGACTACATCGACGGCGGGGCCGAGGACGAGCGCACCCTGGCCGCCAACCAGGACGCCTTCGCCCGCACCGCCTTCCGGCCCCGGGTCCTGCGGGCCGTCGGCGACGTCGACATCGCCACCACGATCCTCGGGAGGCCGGCGGCCTATCCGCTGGTCCTGGCGCCCACCGGCTTCACCCGCATCGCCGACCCCGAGGGCGAGCTGGCCGTGGCCCGCGCCGCCGAGCGGGCCGGGCTGCCGTACACGCTGTCGACGCTCAGCACCCGCTCGATCGAGGAGGTGCGGGCCGCCGCTCCCACCGGCCGGCTGTGGTTCCAGGTCTACGCGTGGCGGGACCGGGGGATGGTGCGGGAGATGGTCGAGCGCTGCGCCGCCGCCGACTACGAGGCCCTCGTCCTCACCGTCGACACGGCCGTGCTCGGGCGGCGCGAGCGCGACGTCCGGCGGGGCTTCTCGCTCCCACCGACGATCGGTCCCGGCACGCTGCTCGACGGGGCGATCCACCCGGCGTGGACCTGGGCCTTCGTGCGCAGCGAGCCCATCCGGTTCGCCAACGTGGTCGGCCGCGACGTCGGCGACGGGGCCTCGCCCGTGACCCTCTCGGACTACATCGGCACCCAGTTCGACCCCGGCCTGTCGTGGGCCGACGTCGACTGGCTGCGCTCGATCTGGGACGGCCCCATCGTGGTCAAGGGCATCCAGACGGTCGAGGACGCCGTGCTCGCCGCCGACGCCGGGGTCGAGGCCATCGCCCTGTCGAACCACGGCGGTCGCCAGCTCGACGGCGCCCCGGCCATCTTCGACCTCGTCGCCCCCGTGGCCGATGCCGTCGGCGACCGGCTGGAGGTGATCTGCGACGGGGGCGTGCGCCGCGGCAGCGACATCGTCAAGGCCGTGGCCGCCGGCGCGACCTGCGCCATGGCCGGCCGGGCCTACCTCTACGGATTGGGCGCGGCGGGGGAGCGGGGCGTCGACCGGGTCCTCGACTGGTTCGCCGAGGACCTGCTGCGCACCTTCGCCCTCCTCGGCTGCACCACCGTGACCGACCTGGAGCCCGCCCTCCTCGAGATGTAGGACAGGGTGCAAGGTTCCGGGGGTCACGCGACTCTTCATCCCCGTGAGCGCGGTGGAGGAGGGCATGGACGTCGACGACCTGTACCAGGCGTCGGCGGCGCGGATGCTCACCACGGCGTGGATGCTGCTGGGGAGCCGCCACGCCGCCGAGGACGCGGTGCAGGAGGCCTTCGCCAAGCTGGCGGCCCGGGACACCTCGGCGGTCCGCGAGCCCGAGGCCTATCTGCGGACGGTCGTGGTCAACGAGTGCCGGAGCGTCATGCGGCGCCGCCGGCACCAGGCCGGCGACCCCGTCTCCGACGGCATCCACCTCGACCGCTCCGACCTGGAGATGCGGGAGGCGCTGGCCCGGCTCAGCCCCCGGCGGCGGACCGTCGTCGTCCTGCGCTTCTACGAGGACCTGAAGGTGGACGACATCGCCGCGCTGCTCGGCTGCCGGCCCGGCACCGTCTCCTCCTTGCTCCACCGGGCCCTGAAGGACCTCCGGGAGGTGGTCGACCATGACGACGAGCGCTGACGACCGCGAGGCGCGCCTGCGGGCCCGGATCGAGCACTACGGGGCCGCCCTCGAGCAAGCCGCCGAGGCCGACGCAGCGCGCCCGGCACCGACGCGACACCTGATCGTCGTCGATGGGCCCGTTGGACGCCCGGCCCGTCGTCGACCTTCCTGGCGGGGACCGGTGGGGCGGGCCGCGGCCGTCGTGGTGGTGCTGGCGGCGCTGGCCGGCACGACCTGGGCCGCGACCCGCCCGACACAACCGTCGGTGACCTCGGCCGGCCAGGTCTGGGCCGACGACGACATCGTCCGGCCCGAGGACCGTCCCGCCGCCCTCGCCGCCCTCGCCGGGACCTGGCCCCTGCCCCCGAACGGATCGCTGGACTTCGTCCTCGACCGGCGGATCGACGCCCCCATCTCGTTCGCCGCCTTCCGATCGACGGTGGCGCACGACGCCAGCTGCCTGTGGTTCCGGTACGCCGTCGAGGAGCCGGACCTGACCGCCGACGAGCGGGAGATCGTCGCCGCCATCCCCACCTGGCCAGGGAACGCCGATGCCGGAGGCGACGACCGGACCGCCGAGGTCGAGCTCGTCGCCGCCGCCCTGGCCGGCGACCGCGCCCGGCTGCGGGAGCAGGTCACCGCCAGCTGCGCCGGGTCGTCCGAGGGACTCGGGCTGCCCGAGATCGGCGGTCACTGGCTGATCGCCGGCAACCCGTCCTCCTCGGACGGCGCCCCCGTCGACCCGGGCGGCTCGGCGACGGCCGTCGACCCCACCCAGGTGCGGGGCTGGGACGCCATCGTCGCCCGCCTCGGTCCCGAGGTGCGGGTCGACGGTGCCGTCGCCCTGCCCGATGGCACCTCCAACGTGCGCCTCACGGTCTCGGACACGACCTTCTCGCTGACCATCGGTGTGCTCGGGGCCCCGGTGACGCTGCCCGTCACCCAGGCGGAGCTCGAACGGGGCTCCGAGACGCGGGACGGGGGGATCGAGGTGTTCGCCGGGCCGGTGGGTGACGACGCCAGCCTCGTCCAGGCCGTCGGGCCCGACGGGGACTCGGTCGCCCTGAGCTTCGGATCGCCCCCCGACGAGGTGGAGCGGGCCGTCGGCGACCTGGCCGACCTGGCCGCCGACCTCCATGCCGCGGTGTGGCCCCGGTGAGCGCCGCGCCCCGCCGCCGCCTCCCGCACCGCGCCGTGGTGCTGGCCGTCGCCCTCGTGGCCGTGACGGCCGTGGGCGCGGCGGCGGTCGTCGTCGAGCGGCGGCTCGGTTCGGCCGACGCCGACGCCGGCGTCCGCACCGAGACCGTCGTGGTCGAGGGACAGCGGGGCCGGATCCTCGACCGCTCCGGCAAGGTCCTGGTCGAGGACGCCACGGTGCTCGAGGTGCGGGCCGACCGGGGTGAGGTCGACGCCCTCGATGCCGGGGGCCGGTCCGACCTGCTCGAGACGCTGGCGGGCCTGATCGTGACCGCGCCGTTGCCGCCGCCGGCGGGCGTCGCCGCCGGGGAGCCGATCTCGACCGCCCGGCTGGAGGCGGCCCTGGACTCGCCCGACGACGAGGTCGTCCTCGCCACCGGTGTGGGCGACGAGGTCCGCGAGGTCATCGAGGCCGATCCCGACGGCTTCCCGGGGATCACCGTGACGGCGGTCGGGCGCCGCACGTACCGCTATGGCGCCCTCGCCGCCCACGTGCTCG
>DASYLG010000362.1:0-6152 GCA_036009685.1 Iamia sp.
ACGGCATGGCCGAGCCCTGCCAGCCCCGCCGCTTCTTGGTGTCGCCGGGGTTGATGCCCGAGACGCGCAGCCGGACCCGCACCTCGCCTGCGGCCGGATCGGGTTCGGGCCGGTCGCCGATGGTCAGCACCTCGCTCGCCGGCCCCTGCCGGTCGTACCACGCTGCTCGCACGGGGTGAGCCTGCCGGGATGTCCGACCGCGCCCAACACGGCGCCATGTCCTGACCGGCGACGGCCTCGCAGTTTCACGCCCCACGATGCAAGGCGATCCGAGCGCAGTGAACCGTCGGTCCGTCAGGCACCGCCCGTTCGAGTCGTGGAATCCCTTCGAGCAGTGGAGCGCTCGATGCGATGCCGGCGCACGGAGAGCGATCGACAGGCCCGTCGAGACGGGGATCTGCTGCAGATGTCCGGCCTGGCGGTCTCACGCTCGTGGCCTCCGAGAGCCCGGGTCACCCATAGGGACCTTCCGTGCGTGGCCGTCCGGGCGCCGGAGAGCGCCGGCGGGCATCCAGCGAGGAGACCCGATGACCGACACCACCACAGAGACGTCCACGGCCGACGCGGCTCGAACCGCTGCGCAGGACACCGCCCAGGAGGCGGCCGCCCAGGGCCGGGAGGTCGCATCCACCGCCGCCGAGAAGGGCCAGGAGGTCGCATCCAGCGCCGTCGAGCAGGCCAAGGAGGTGGCGACCGTCGCGTCCGAGCAGGCCACGGCGGTGGGCAGCCAGGCCCTCGACCAGGCTCGCACCGTCCTGGACTCTGCGACCGGCGATGTCCGGGAGCAGCTCGAGCAGCGGCTCCGTACGTTGTCCGAGCAGGCTCGGAGCACCGCCGAGGAGCTGCAGGCGCTCGTCGAGGGTCGGCCCGAGGACGCGGGCCGCACCCGGGAGATGGCCCAGAGCGCCAGCGAGCACATCGGACGGCTGGCCGACAAGGCTGACGAGCTCGGGGTCCAGGGCGTCGTCGAAGAGGTCACCGACCTCGCCCGGCGCCGACCCGTCCTCTTCCTCGCCGGAGCGGCGACGGCCGGCATCCTCGTCGGTCGCATGGCCCGCGCCGGCAAGGAGGCGCAGGGCCCCGAAGGGTCCGACAAGATCGCGGTCGGCGATGGCTCGGCGGGCCCGCCCGGTTGGGGCGAGGCGGCGACGACCGGTGCGCCCACCACCGGCGCCGCGCCGACCTTCGATCCGCCCCCGCTGCCGCCCCTGCCCGCTCCGCTGCCGCCGCCGGCGGCGCCGGGCACCGATCCGAACGGGTCGGCCTCGGGTTGGGTGGGCCGCTGATGTCCGATCGACCGCTGCGGGCCGAACGCTCGCTGCCGGAGCTCCTCTCGGAGCTGACCGGTGACATGACCCGGCTCTTCCGCGACGAGGTCGAGCTGGCCAAGGAACAGCTGAAGGAGGAGGGTCGCAAGGTCGGCAAGGCGGGTGCTGCGTTCGGCGGCGCGGCCGTCGTCGCGCTCCTCGCCGGGTTCGGGTTGGTGCTGGCGTTGGGCTTCGGCCTCGACAGCTTCATGCCCACCTGGCTGGCGTTCCTGATCGTGACCATCGTGCTCGGCGTCATCGCCGCCGGGCTCGGCCTGCAGGGCAGGAACCAGGCGCAGGCGATCGAGCCGGCGCCCGAAGAGACCATCGAGACCCTCAAGGAGGACGCACAGTGGCTGAGCGAACGACGGAGCTGAGGCAGGACATCGAGCTGACCCGTGACCGCATGACGGGGACCATGGACGCCATCGGCGACCGGGTGAGCCCCGGCCGGGTGGTGGAGCGGCGTGTGACCAGGGTGCGCCAGACCGGCTCCCGGGTGCGGGAACAGGTGATGGGCGTGCCCCGCAGCGCCGCCGGCAGTGTCCGGGACACTGCCGGTTCGGCCGGCTCGTCCGTGGGTGACGCCGCCTCGTCCGTCGGCGACCGGGCCTCCTCGGCCGTGGCGACCGTCGGCGACCAGGTGGCCCAGGCCCCGCAGCACATCACCGAGGGCACCCAGGGCAACCCCATCGCCGCCGGCGCCGTCGCCTTCGGCCTCGGCGTGCTGATCGGATCGCTGGCCCCGCCGTCCCGCGAGGAGCAACAGGTGGCCGAGAAGGTCCTGCCCGCCCTCCAGGACGAGGCCAAGGCCATCGGCCAGTCGGTGGCCGAGTCGGCCAAGGAGGGCGCCCAGCAGGCGGTCGAGGAGACCAAGGCCGGCGCCACCGATGCCGTGGCCGAGGTCAAGGACCAGGCGCAGGGCGCGGCCGACGAGGTCAAGGACCAAGCCGTCCAGGCCAAGGACGAGGTCCAGGGCCGGGCGCTCGACGCCAAGGACCAGGTCGTGACCCAGGCCGCCGACGCCAAGGACCAGGTCACCGACGCCTAGGGACCTGCCCTGGGGATCGCGAGGGAGCAGCGCCGACGCGACGAGACGCTGCTCCCTCGTCGCGTCGGGCCTCGGCACCCGACGGCGAGTCCTACGCTGCCTCCCGGCTCCTGACTCACCGACCCGTGTCCAAGATCGCGGGTCGAGCCAACCGCACCAGCTTCGTCGCCGCCCTCCCGACCCTGACCCCCGCCGGCTGATCCCGAGGCGCTCGTCGCTCGCGGAGCTGCTCGTGGCGCGTCACCAGGTCACGAGGTCGGCGGCGCGCCGCCAGCAGTGAGGCCAGCCGGCGGGCGCCCACCGAGAGCCGAGTGACGTCGCCCCCCCCACCGGGTGGAGCGAGATGGTGATCAGGCCGGGCGGAGGGGGAAGGTCATCGAGTCGCCGTGGTCGAGGATGTGGACCTCGGTGCGCAGCGGGCGGTGCGCGAGGGCGGCGACGAGGTCGTCGGTGCCGCTCTTGAAGACGGTGTAGTCATCGCGGTGGACGGGGACGGCGTGGTCGGGGTCGATGAGCCCGATGGCCTCGACGACCTGGGGGCCGGTCATGGTGAGGGTGACGCCGGCGATCCTGGTGCCGCCACCGTGGAAGACGCCGAGGTCGATCTCGGGGTAGCGCTGCGGGATCTCGTCGAGGTCGTCGTGGAGGAGGGTGTCGCCGCTGATGTAGGTGCGGTGGCGGCCGGCGGCGGTGCGCAGGTCGAGCAGGCTGCCCATCACCGGTGGGAGCATGGCCTGCAGCGGCTGGGGGGCGTGCCGGGCGGGCATGGCGGTGACGTCGAGGGTGCCGCCGGGGAAGCGCACGGGCTGGGTCTCCCACCGGTCGAGCGGCCACGTGCTGGTGAACCCCTGGCGGGCGAGCTTGCGGCAGGCGTGAGGGGTGCTGATGATCGGCGTGGCGTCGGGAAGGCCCTCGGCGGCGACATCGTCGAAGTGGTCGCCGTGGTGGTGCGACAGGACGACCAGGTCGACGGGCAGGACCTCGCCGAGCTCGAAGGCGGGGTCGGTGAGCCGCCGGCTGCGCAGGCCGTAGCCGAGCGGGGCGTGCTGGCCCTGGTGGAGGAAGTTCGGGTCGGTGAGGATCCGCAGCCCACACAGCTCGAGGATGACGGTGGCCGTGCCCACGAAGGTCAGCCGTCCGGTGGTCGGGTCGTCGTGACGAGCGTGCGTGCCCACCTCGAGGTCTCGTGTCATGGTCGGTGCCGCTCCCCACCGGGACCGGGACGAACCCTGCCGCCCGCTTGAGGCGCGCCGGGTGGGGGAGGTCGCATCCGATGTCTTCCTCGAAGGGTCACACCACCGAGCCCGGTCACGGGCCGTGGGCCGAGCTCGAGCTCGTGGTCGAGGACCTGGTGAGGGCGCGGGCGGATCTGGCGGCCGCCGCCGAGGAGGCCGAAGCGGCCGGGGTCGAGCTGCGGCGACGCACCACCGAGATCGACGCGCTCAACGATGTGCTGGAGGCCAGCTTCGCCGTGATCGACGACGTGATCGTGGTCATCTCGGCCCCCTCTCGCCGGGTGCGGGCGTGGAGCGCGGGCGCGGCGCAGGTCTTCGGGCTCCCGGCCGGGGAGGCGATCGGGCGGGCGCTGGGCGCGCTGCGCGTCGCTGGCCTGCCGGCGTCCCGCCTGGCCGACGAGGTGGCCCGCCTGGCCCGGCCGGCACCGACCGGCATCACCGTCGCCCGCGCCGCGACGGTCGACGGCCCGGCGGGTCGGTTCGAGCTCACGACGGCGCCGGCCGAGGAGCCTGCACCCGTCGGGGCGGTGGTGGTGCGCCTCGTCCCGGGACCGCCGCGGTCAGACGTCCATGCGCGACCGGAGTCGGCCGATGATGCTGGCCAGCCAGCGTGAGACCTGCATCTGGCTGACCCCGTACCGGGCCCCGATCGCCCGCTGGGACAGCTCCTGGACGAAGTAGAGGGAGAGGATCTCGCGGTCCCGTTCGTCGAGCACCTCGAGGGCCTCGGCCAGGGCCAGGCGGGTGTCGGTCAGGTCGAGGTCCCGGTCGACCTGGCCGAGGGTGTCGACCAGCGTCATGCCGCCCTCGACGACCGGACGGTCGAGCGAGGTGAGCGTCCGGGCGGCCATGCCCTCCTCGACGGTGGTGACGAGCTGTGCCTCGACTCCCAGCTCGGCGGCGACCTCGGTGGTGGTGGCCCGCCGGCCGAGGCCGAGGGCGAGCCGGTCGTGAGCCGCACGGACCGGCCCGGCCAGGTCGTGGACCTGGCGCGAGGTGCGCAGGGCCCAGCCCCGGTCGCGGTAGTGACGCTTGATGGCGCCGCTGATCGTGGGGGTGGCGAAGGCGGCGAAGGGCGTGCGCCGGCTGGTGTCGAAGCGCCGAAGGGCGGTGACGAGCGACTCGAGGGCGACCTGGTCGACGTCCTCTCGCGGCTCGCCGTGGCGCACCAACCGGCCGGCGATGGCCAGGGCATAGGGCGTGTACTCCTGGACCAGGGCGGCGAGGTGATCGCGGGAGCCGGTGCGCTCGAAGCGGACGTGGAGCACCCAGAGGTCGATGTCGACACCGGGGGTCCGGCGCGGGTCGGTGGCATCGGCCCCCATGGGGACCGTGCGCCAGGCCCGGCACACGTCGAGCCGGGCCGCCAGCTCGTCGAGCTCGGTGCGCAGGGCCCGACGCGCCTCGTCGCAACGACGCCGCAGCTGGACGTCGTCGCCGGGCCGGGACCGGACGGGATGGTCGAGGGAGTGCGGTTGGTCGATCAGGGTCACGAGCAGATCTCCTCCGGCGTCGGCCGGATGGTCGGTCAGCACTCGTGTTTTGAACGCCGAAGATCACAGTGGACCCATCCGGGCCATGGCGCAATGACCCTTCCGGGTGACGGTGTCCGCCTGTTTCGGTGCCGGCCGGGTGGCGAGCACCGGCTGGTTGGATGTCAGGGCGCGGCCGAGATGGCCTCGACGAGCCGGCCCACCTGGTCGGGCGGGCAGGCCCGGGCCACGTCGGCCTGGCTGACCATGCCGACCAGCTCGGTGCCGTCGATCACCGGGAGGCGGCGGACGGCGTGGTCGGTCATGGTCCGGAGCGCCTCCTCGACGCTGTCGTCGGCGCCGATGGTCGCGACCTCGGGTTGGTCGGCCAACGACCCGACGGTGGTGGTCTCGGGGTCGAGGCCGGCGGCCATGACCCTCACGACCAGGTCGCGGTCGGTCACCATGCCGAAGAGGTGGCCATCGTCGCGACAGACCGGGAGGGCACCGACGTCCTCCTGTTCCAGTCGCCGGGCCACCTCGGCGACGGTGTCGTCGACCGAGACGTGCTCGGCGCCGGGGGTCATGATCTCGCGGGCGGTCGTCATCGGGCTCTCCTGAGGTCGGGGACGGGCGCCGCCCTGCTCCCCGGGTCGTCGCCGTCGAATCGAGCCCGTCGACCGTTTCGGTCGTGGTTCGTTGGTGAGAGGGCGGCCCCCGACCAGAGGAGGCCACATGGCCCAGAGCACCGCCACCAACGCCCTCGCCGAGCCGCACGACGTCCTGGCGCCGGCCGACGCCACCCTCGCCCGCCGGGTCGCGACCGTCGTGGCCGGCACGTTCCTCCTCGTGGGCGTGCTCGGCTTCGTCCCCGGCGTGACCCAGCACCTCGGCGACATCACCTTCGCCGGTCACGACTCGGGCGCCGAGCTGCTCGGTCTCTTCCAGGTGTCGATCCTCCACAACATCGTCCACCTGGCCTTCGGGATCGTCGGCCTCCTCGCCGCCCGCCAGGGGCGCACGGCGGTGCTCTACCTGCTGGCCGGCGGCAGCGTCTACCTCCTGCTGGCGGCCTACGGCTCCCTCG
>DASYLG010000363.1:0-8864 GCA_036009685.1 Iamia sp.
TCGGACGGGTGACCGTGCGATCCGATCACCGGTTCGGGGGCCGGGCCGGGTCGGGCCGGGCGGTCAGCCGTGGGTGGGGATGTCGTGGGCGGCGGCCCAGGCGCCGAGGTCGCGGCGGTCGATGGCGGCGGCCATCAGGCCGGGGAACTGGTCGGGCGTGCAGGCGAAGGCGGGCACGCCCACGGCGCCGAGGGCCTCGGCGTTCTGGTGGTCGAAGCTGGGGGCGCCGTCGTCGCTCAGGGCGAGGAGGGCCACGACCGTGACCCCGCGGGCCACCAGCGAGGCGCACCGGAGGACCAGCTCGTCCTGCACCCCGCCCTCGTGCAGGTCGCTGATGAGGACCAGCACGGTGTCGCGGGGCCGGGTGATGACGCTCGCGCAGTAGCCGAGGGCGCCGGCGATGTCGGTCCCGCCGCCGAGCTGGACGCCGAAGAGCACGTCGACCGGGTCGTCCAGGGCCTCGGTGAGGTCGACCACGGCCGTGTCGAACACGACCAGCCGGGTGCGGACGGCCCGGAGCGAGGCCAGGACGGCGCCGAAGACGCTGGAGTAGACGATCGAGCTGGCCATCGAGCCGCTCTGGTCGATGCACAGGACGATGTCCCGCCGGACCTGCGACGAGCGGCGGCCGTGGCCGACCAGCCGCTCGGGGATGATCGTCCCGAGATCGGGCTGGTAGTGCGTCAGGTTGGCGGCGATCGTCCGGTTCCAGTCGATGTCGGCGGTGCGGGGCCGGCGGGTCCGGGCGGCCCGGTCGAGGGCGCCGGTCACCGCCTGGCGGGTCGGGGCGGCGAGACGGCGCTCGAGCTCGTGGACGACCTGGCGGACCACGGCCCGCGCCGTCTCCCGGGAGTGGGCGGGGATGGCCTTCCCCAGCCCGATCAGGGTGGCGACGAGGGCGACATCGGGCTGGACGTGGGCCAGCATCTCGGGCTCGGCCAACATCTGGCGGAGCCCGAGACGGTCCATGGCGTCCTGCTGGAGCACCTGGACGACCCGGGACGGGAAGTAGGTGCGGATGTCGCCCAGCCAGCGGGCGACCCGGGGCGACGACCCGCCCAGACCCGCCCCCCGGATGGGGTCGTACAGGGCGGCCAGCACCTCGTCGCGGGCGGCGTCCACGCGGTCGAGCTCGACGCCGATGCCGTCGGCCTCGTCGCCCCCGAGCACCAGCCGCCAGCGCCGCAGCCGCTCGTCGGCCGGTCCGTCAGCGGGGGCGGCGCCCGTCTCCGGGGAGGTCATGCGCCCACCCCCAGGATCTGGCGGAGGACCGGCCGAGCGCGGGCGGCGCGGGCGGGGTCGACGTCGTCGGAGGTCCCCGGCACGGCCCGCGCCGAGCCGCTCCCGTCCAGCCGACGCACCCGGTCGCCCACCTGGCGGCGCTCGGGCCGGGTGAAGCCGCTGAAGGTCCGCCGGACCAGGGGCAAGACGTCGTCGAAGGCCTCGGCCGGGACGGTGGCGATCCACTCGTCGAGGACCGCCAGCAGGGCGGGGTCGTGCAGGAGGAGGGCGGCGTCGCCGGCGAGGAAGCCGTCGAGCCAGGCCGCCCCGGCGGCGGCATCGGCGGCACGGGACAGGGCCCGGGACAGGCGGGCCGACGCCTCGGCCGCCTCGACCCGACCGGCGTCGAGCAGGATCCGCGTCGCCCGGCCGGCGACGGAGCCGTGCACACGGTCCTGATCCGCGACCTGGGCCAGAGCGGCCAGCCAACCGTCGCGCAGGTCGTCGTCGGAGAGGAGGGCCAGCCCCCGCGAGACGCCGTCGACCAGACCTCTGACCTCGCCGGCGGCATCGTCGTCGAGGCTGGCGCACGCCGGCCCGAGGCCGATCGCCACCCGTGCGGCCATGCCTCGGAGCACGCCCTCGACGACCTCGGTGTCGACCCGGCGGACGTCGCCGTAGCGGGCCAGCCGGGCCAGCGGCTCGATGGCGGCCATGAGCCGGAGGACGTCGTGCTGGCGGGCGCTGCGCTCCTCCAGCACGGCGACGGTGGCGGCCACGGCGGCGGGCAGGTCGGCGAGCAGGGCAGCCTCGACGATGGTGGTCAGGGCGGCCACGTCGGCGTCCTCGGCCCGTCGGGCCAGGGTCTCGGCCGCCGCCGCCTCGATGGTGGTGCCGGCGCCCGAGGCGTCGATCAGGGCGACGCTCAGCTCGGGCCGCCACTCCAGCCGCCAGGCCTCCTTGAACGTGCCCCGGGTGCGGCCGGCATCGACCTGTTCGCCCCACGGGACGGCCAGGACGGCCAGGCGGTGGAACAGGCGGCTGCGGTCGCGGTGGCTGGGCGTGCGGAGGTCGAGGGTGACGACCTCCTCGGTGGCCTTGGGCCTGAGCCGCAGACGGCGCTGCTGACGCTCGAGGTCGCGGGCCAGCGGGACGGCGGGCGTCTCGGGCGGGACCGAGCCCAGGTCGTCACCGACGAGCAGCCGCTCGGCCACCAGGTCCAGGGTGACCGTCGACCCACCGCCCATCACCGCCGTCGCCGCATCGGTCATCTCGGCCAGGCCGGCGAGCGGCCGCTCCCGCAGCGCGGCCAGGGCGTCGGCCAGCCGCACCGCCTCGACCACCGACGCCGGGGAGGTGTCGACCTGCTCGGCGCGCAGGAGGTGGGCGGTGCGGGTGAGCCAGCGGGCGGTGACGTCGTCGGGCGCCGTCATCAGATGGGCGTACCACCCGGGGCTGTCGACGCCGGCGCCGTAGCCCGACCGGTAGGCGAGCCGGGCGTGGGTCCACGGCACCCAGGTCGCCGCCACCTTGACCTTCGGCCGGTTCCTGAGGAGGGCGGCGTCGTGGCTGATCGACGGGAACGTGCTCGGGTCGAGCACCGGGGCGTGCCAGGCCCCGCACACCACGACGATCCGCTCGTGGACCTTCGCCGCCGCTCGGATGGCCCGGCGCATGGCCGCCTCGCGCCGCAGGTCGGACGGGCGTTCGGCCACCACGCCGTCCTCGCGCAGGGCGGCCATGGCCTCGGTGACGGCGGCGAAGGCGTCGAGGCCGCGGTGGCGGTGCTCGACGGCGTCCTCCCACCAGCGCTCGGGGTCGTCGAAGCCGGCCGCCGCGGCCAGCACGCCCAGCGGATCGGTGCGGACGGGATCGCCGTCGGCCCCGGCGGTGGCGTCCCCGGCGTCTGGATCCTCGGCCAGCTGGTGGGCGGCCGCCAGGTCGATGAACGACGTCGCCGCCCCGTGGCCCAGGCCCCAGCGCAGCGCCCACCACTCGGGCGAGAAGGCGGCGAAGGGGTAGAAGGCGGCCCGGCGGGGCTCGTCGGGGCAGTAGACGAGACCGGCGACGGGCGGGAGCATCGTCGGCTCCGCGGCCAGCGCGGCCACGGCGTCGAGCTCGGGCGCGCCCTCGATGAGGACGGCGTCGGGCTCGATCACGGCGAGGGCGTCGGCGACGGCCCGGGCGCTGCCGGGGCCGTGGTGGCGGATGCCGAGGACGGTGACGGTCATCCCAGCTCGCGGCAGGCCCGGTAGAGGTCGAGCCAGCCCGGTCGCTCCTTGACCACGGTCTCGAGGTACTCCTGCCAGACGATGCGGTCCTGGACCGGGTCCTTCACCACTGCGCCCAGCAGACCGGCGGCGACGTCGGCGGCGCCCAGGCGGCCGTCGCCGAAGTGGGCGGCCAGGGCCACGCCGTTGGTCACGACCGAGATGGCCTCGGCCGTCGACAGGGTGCCCGACGGCGTCTTGATCGTCGTCCGGCCATCGGCGGTGACGCCGGCCCGCAGCTCGCGGAACACGGTCACCACCCGGCGGACCTCGTCGAGCTCCCGCAGCTCGACCGGCAGCTCCAGGGCCTGGCCCATCTCGGCCACCCGCTGGGTGACGATGCCGACCTCCTCGTCGAGATCCGCCGGCAGCGGCAGCACGACCACGTTGAAGCGGCGCATGAGGGCGGCGCTGAGGTCGTTCACGCCCCGGTCGCGGTCGTTGGCGGTGGCGATGACGTTGAAGCCCTTGCGGGCCTGGACCTCGGTGTCGAGCTCGGGGACCGGCAGGGCCTTCTCGGACAGCACGGTGATCAGGGCGTCCTGGACGTCGGACGGGATGCGGGTCAGCTCCTCGACCCGCACGATGCTCCCCTGCTCCATGGCCCGCAGGACGGGGCTGGGCACGAGGGCGCCGCGGGTCGGTCCCTCGGCCAGGAGGCGGGCGTAGTTCCAGCCGTAGCGGATGGCCTCCTCGGGCGTGCCGGACGTGCCCTGCACCAGCAGGGTCGACGAGCCCGAGATGGCGGCGGCCAGGTGCTCGCTGAGCCAGGTCTTGGCCGTGCCCGGCACGCCGAGGAGGAGCAGGGCCCGGTCGGTGGCCAGGGTGGCGACGGCCAGCTCGACCAGCCGGCGCGAGCCCACGTACTTGGGGGCGATCTCCGTCCCGTCCGAGAGCGTCGTGCCGACCAGGTAGTCGACCACCGCCCACGGCGAGAGCCGCCAGCTCGGGGGCCGGGGACGGTCGTCGGCGGCGGCGAGGGCGGCCAGCTCCGCCGCGTCCCGCACCTCGGCGTGGGCCCGGAGGATGTCGGCGGTCGCCTCCGGGGCGGCGGGCGCGTCCGGTGCTCTGGGGGCGTCGGCGGCGTCGGTCATGGGAGCTCCTGGGTGATGGCCCGGCGGATCGAGAGGGTGTGGGTGGTCGAGCGGACGAGGCGGCGGCGGGTCTCGGCGTCGCCCAGCGTGGCGATCCACGCCTCCAGCGCCGGCCCGGCATCGGGGTGGCCCCGGACGGCCACGGTGGCGAGGGCCTGCTGGAGGGCCATGGTGTTCTGGAGGTCCTGGAGCCGATAAGTCACACCGACGGTGAACGGCGCCGGCCAGGGCCCGGGGGCGGTGGCCAGCAGGCCGGGGACGGCGGCGTCTGCCGCCGTCCGGAGCGCCCGGGTCACCAGGTCTCGGGCCCGGTCCGGGGGGAGGAGGGCCAGCAGCGCGGCCGTCGGGTGGTGGCCGGCGAGGGCGGCGGCCCAGGTGGCGTCGGCCTGGAGGACGGTGGCGGCGGTGAGGCCGAGGAGCAGCTCGGCGTGGGCCTGCGCCAGATCGGCGGTGGTGCCGGGCGAGAGGCCGAGCTCGTCGGTCCAGAGGGCCAGCGGCGTCCCGGCGACGATCTGGGTCAGCCACCAGGCCCGACGGCCGGTGGCGGGAGGGGCGCCGGCGTCGACGATCCCGTCGCGCCGGGCGGCGGCGTCGGGCTCCCCGGGCAGCTCGACGGCGAGCGTGCGGCGGAGCCGGCCCACCCCTTCGCCGCACTGGCGATCAGATCCGGCGGCTTCCCGCCGGATCTGATCGCCAGTTCGGGGATCTGGCGGTGACACGGTGACGAGGGGTCGCAGCCGGTCGGCCATCCGGAGGGCCCGGGCCGAGCCCGGCCGCCGGCCCAGGACGGCGGCCGCCGCCGTGCGGACCGACGCGGCCCGGTCGTCGAGGGCCGTCTCGAGCAGGGCCTCGTCGTCGTCGGTGAGATCGGCGGCCAGCGTCTGGACGGCGCGGGCCCGATCGGCCGCCCTCTCGCCGGTCCACGTCTCCTCCAGCAGGGCCCGGCCGGCGGCGGGGTCGTCAGCCCGGACGGCAGCCAGGGCCGCGAAGCGGGCGTCGCCGGTGCCGGTCCGCCAGGTCTCGGCCCGGGCGGCCGGATCCGTCCCGGCGTCGGTGGTGGCCGCCCAGGCCCAGGACGGGTTGCGGGCGGCCAGCCAGGGCCCGGCCGGGCCCCCGGCGGCGAGCAGCGGCTCCCGCACCTCCGCGGCCGTGGCGGCGTGGTCCAGCAGGGCGGGGAGCAGACGACGGGGCACGACCCGGCCCGTGGCGGCGACCCGGTCGAGCCACTCGACGACGAGGGCGGTGCCGGCCGTCGCCCCGGCGGATCCGCCCAGCCCGGCGGCCCCGCCGAGCACCAGCTCCAGCAGCTGGACGGCGGCGGCGGAGGGCTCGGGCCGGGGGTCGGCGGGGACGGCGGGCGGTGGTGGGGGTCCGGCCTCGGGCGTCCGGATCCCGGCTCGGCGCTCGGCTGCCATCACGCCGGCGGCGGTCAGCACGGCCCGCTCCACCGGGTCGGCCCGGTCGTCGGCGGGGGCCGGCGCGCCGAGAGCCTGCTCGACGTGGCGCCGCACCTCGCCCGGCACCGGCCGCCGGGCCGTCCCCACCAGGGCCGTCGCCACCAGCTCGTCCCACACCGCCCCGCTCACGACCCAGCCTCCACATCCGAACCGTGTGCGGGATGCCACCGGTCCGGTGGTCTCCCGCACACGGAACGATGGGTGGACGGCCGTCTCACAGGGGGGCCGGGTGGGTGGCGGGGGTGGACAGGGCGAGGGGGCGGACGACGCCGGCGTCCCACTCGACGACCACGGCGGCGGGCGCGCCGCCGGAGCGGGCCAGCAACGGCCACGGCTCGACGCCGGCGGCGACCCGCAGACGGGCGCCGGTCGGGTCGACGAGCCACCACCCCGCCCCGTCGTCGACCAGGACCACGTCGGCCAGGGCGAGCGGCACGCGCTCGCGCCAGGGGTCGGCGGCAAGCCAGCCGGCGACGTCGTCGAGAGCCGCGTCGATCCCCTGGCCCGGCGGCGCCGCTCCGGCCTCGGTGACCCGCTCGGACCCGCTGAAGGCGGCGCGGGCCGGGCCCGTCCCCGGGTGGACGGTGACGGCGTCGATGACGACCGAGCCGACGACCTGGGGGACCCGGAGGGCGGCACCGGCGGCGGCGAAGTCGAGGACGACCACCCAGCGCCGGGTCGCCTCGCCCCAGAGCCAGGTGCGCTGGCTGGCGATGCGAGCGTCGTCGCCCTGGGCCACCCCGGCGACGATCCAGCGGTCCTCGACTCGGGGGAAGGCGGCCACCTCGTCGCCCCGCCACGGCCAGCCCAGGACCACCCGCAGGTCGGCGAAGGTCGCCCGGTCGAGGGCGGCCCGCCGGGTCCAGGCGTGAGCCGCCAGCTGCCAGCGTCCCATCTCGGCCAGCAGGACGTCGGGCCAGTCCTCCCGACCGGCGATGGCGCCCCCGACGGCGCGCACCCGGTCGGCCAGGGCCGGCAGCTGGGCGTCGACCAGACGGGCGGCCATGGCGTCCCAGAAGGCATAGGGCTGGCGGTGGGCGCCGGCCAGCCCGCCCCGCACCAGGTCGGCCATCCACCGCTGGAGCTCGTCGAGCCCCGCGGTCATGGCCTCCTCCCGCTGGGCCTGGCGGCGGGCCTGGGCCTCGGGGTCGACGGGCGCCGGGCGCGGGGCGCGGGCCCGGCCGGCAGCGCCCGCGGCGCGAGCCTGACGCTCGCGCTGCCACTCGTCGGCGAACCCGGCGACGGCACCCGCCGCCGTCACCTCGCCCACGGCGTCGCCGTGCTCGGACCACAGCAGGAGCAGGGCCAGGCCGTGCTTGCAGGGGTGCTTGCGGCTGGGGCAGGTGCAGCGGAAGGCGGGCTCGGTGAGGTCGACGGTGACCTGGTACGGCTCCTTCCCGCTCCCCTGGCACCGGCCGAAGACGAGCGTGTCGGTGCAGCCGACCTCGGACCAGGTCGACGTCCGGGCCAGCCCGCGGGCTGCCCTCGCCGAGGACGCGTCGGGGGCCAGGCCCAGGACCCGCTCCACGCTCCACCGGGCGCCTGCCACCCCTCGGAGCGTAGGCGCGTCCCGCCCGGGCACCACGGGTCGCCCGGGGCCGACGAGTACCGTCGGCTGGGTGGAGACGGGGCCGGCACATCCAGCAGAGGTGTCGGCCGGGCTCAACCTCAAGCAGGTCGCCCAGCAGCTCGGCGTCCACTACATGACGGCCTATCGCTACGTGCGCCAGGGCCAGCTCCCGGCCCGGCGCGAGGGCACGGCGTGGATCGTCGACCCGGCCGACGTCGAGCGCTTCACCGCCGACGCGACCGCCACCGCGGCCGAGCCTTCTGACGGGGCCACCGTCGACTGGGCGGCCCGGGTCCGGGTGCAGCTCCTCGCCGGCAGCGAGGTCGGCGCCTGGGCCGTCGTCGATCGGGCCCTGGCCGCCGGGGTCACCCCCCAGCGGGCCTACCTCGACCTGCTGGGCGGGTCGGTGGCCGCCATCGGCGACGACGTCGAGCGGGGCCGGGCCACCACCGCCGAGGAGCACCTGGCGACGGTCACGGCCCAGCGCATCGGCGTGCGGCTGGGCACCCGCTTCCGTCGTCGGGGCCGATCCCGGGGCACCCTCGTGCTCGGAGCGCCGACCGGCGAGCGCCACGCCCTCCCGATCGCCATCCTGGCCGACCTGTTCCGCCTGGCCGGGTTCACCGTGCTCGAGCTGGGGGCCGACGTGCCCGCCGACGCCTTCGCCACCGCCGCCGAGCGGGCCGAGCGCCTGGTGGCGGTGGGCATCGGGGTCACCGACGTCGCCCACCTCGACCGGGCCGCCGAGGTCGTCCAGGCCATCCGGGTCGCGGCACCGGGCTGCCCGGTGCTGCTCGGTGGCCAGGCCGTCCGCAGTCCCGAGGTGGCCGCCCTCGTCGACGCCGACGCCTGGGCCCCCGACGGCGAGTCCGCCGTCGCCGCCGTCGAGGCCCTCGTCCGCCCCTAGAAGTCGTCGTCGAAGGTGACGGCGCCGGTGACACCGACCTGGTAGGCGCTGACCCGGCGCTCGAAGAAGTTGCTCAGCTCCTGGACGTCCTGCAGGGCCATGAAGTCGAACGGGTTGCGATCGCCGAAGCGGGGCGGGAGACCCAGGTTGGCCAGCCGCTGATCGGCCACCGAGCGGAGGTACTGGCGGGTGTCGGCGACGCTCAGCCCGCTCACACCCCCGGCGAGGAGGTCGTCGGCGAACAGGGCCTCGACCTCGACCGCCTCCTCGATCATCTGCGTCACCTGAGCCGCCATCTCGGCATCGAACAGGTCGGGCTCCTCCTCCCGCACGGTGTCGACCACC
>DASYLG010000364.1:0-6820 GCA_036009685.1 Iamia sp.
CCAGGCCATGCAGAGCGACGGCGTGCGCGGCCTCGTCTACACCGGCGAGCCCGAGAACTTCGCCAAGCTGCTCCAGGCCTTCGACGACATCGGCTACGAGCTCGACTGGGCCGTCGTCGGCGCCAACGCCCTCGACGCCACCTTCATCGAGACCGGCGGGGCGTCGATCCGCAACGTGTTCATGCTGTCGTCGATCGTCCCGCCGTTCCTGGCCGACGAGAACCCCGCCACCCAGCAGTACCTCGACCTGTTCGAGGAGTACCTGCCCGACGGCAAGAGCGAGGCCCTGCTGGGCTACAACTCCTTCTCCGCCTGGCTCCTCTTCGCCACCGCGGTGAAGTCCTGTGGCTCCGACGTCACCCGCACGTGCGTCTGGGAGGCGGCCTCGGGCATCTCCGAGTGGACCGGTGGAGGCCTCCACAGTGCCACCGACCCGAGCTCCGGCCAGGGCCCCCGCTGCTCGATGGTCGTCGAGGCCAGCCCCGACGGGTTCGCCGTGGCCGCGGACTTCGAGCCGACCGACGGCCTCTTCCGCTGCGCGGACGACAGCGTGGTGACCCTCGAGGGGGACTACGGCGAGGGGATCACGTTGGAGGACGTGGGCAAGAGCATCGACGAGCTGGAGTAGGTCGCGGATGGAGACGTTCCTGGTCTTCACCATCGTCGGGCTCAGCCTGGCCGCCATCTACGCCGTCATCTCGAGCGGCCTCGTCCTGACCTACGCCACGACGGGCATCTTCAACTTCGCCCACGGGGCGATCGGCATGCTGGCCGCCTTCACGTACTGGCAGCTCCGCTTCGACTGGGGCTGGCCGGCGCCGATCGCCCTCGGCCTGGTCCTGCTCGTCCTCGCCCCGGCGTTCGGCCTGCTGCTCGAGCGGGTCGTGATGCGCGGGCTGGTCGGCACCAGCGAGGCCACCAAGCTGGTGGTGTCGATCAGCCTGCTGGTCGGCACCATCGGCCTGGCCAACCTGGTGTGGGAGCCGGGCAAGAGCCGCCCCAACAGCAAGTTCTTCGACGGCGAGCGCCTCGACCTGGGCGTCACCACGATCACCTACCACCAGGCCATCACCATCGTCACCGCCGTGGTGGTGGCCCTCGGTCTGCGGTTCCTGCTGTACCGCACCCGCATCGGGGTCTCGATGCGCGCCAACGTCGACGACCGCTCGCTGACCCTGCTCAACGGGGCCCGCCCCGACCGCATCGCCCTGCTGAGCTGGGCCGTCGGCTGCTCGCTGGCGGCCGTGGGCGGCATCCTCATCGCCCCGTCGCTGTCGCTCGAGTCGGCGTCGCTGTCGCTGCTGATCGTCAACGCCTACGCGGCGGCGATCTTCGGCCGCCTCCGGTCGCTGCCCCTGACGTTCGTCGGCGCCATCGTCATCGGGCTGACCGAGGGGTACCTGGCCGCGTACCTGCCGAGCAACCAGTACCTGGCCGCCTTCCGGTCGGCGGCCGCCGCCATCATCCTCTTCCTGGTCCTGCTGGCCCTGCCGAACCCGCGCCTGCGGACCCGCAGTCACCTCCGGGAGTTCTTCCCGGCCCCGTCGACCTCGGGGATGGCGATGCTGGCCGGCGGAGTCGTCGTCTCCGGGGTCGTCATGGTGACCACCCTCGACTCCAGCAGCCTCATCACCTACGGGCAGATCTTCCCGCTGGCCATCGTGGCCCTGTCGCTCGTGCCCCTGGTCGGGTACGCCGGCCAGATCTCCCTCGCCCAGCTGAGCTTCGCCGGCGTGGGGGCCATTGCCGCCGCCCACCACGGCCAGGGCGGCTCGCCCGTCGGCATCCTGCTGGCGATGGTGTTCGCCGCCGCCGTGGGCGGGCTGGTCGCCCTCCCCGTGCTCCGGCTGTCCGGCATCTACCTCGCCCTGGCCACCGCCGCCTTCGCCGTGGCCCTCGACCGTTGGATCTTCAACCTCCCCGACTTCGACATCGGGCCCGTGCACGTCAGCCTGTTCGAGCTGGGCTCGACCAGCATCGACCCCCTGTCGGTCTTCGGCTACGAGTTCGACACCCGGGGCTCGCAGGTGATCCTCTCGGCCGTGGCCTTCGCCGTCGTGGCGCTGCTGGTGGCCGCGGTGCGCCGGAGCCCGTTCGGCCGGGCCCTGGTGGCCATGCGCGACAGCGAGGCCGCCTGCGCCACCTTCGGGCTCAACCTGATGTGGCCACGGCTGGCCGTCTTCATGCTCTCGGCCGCCATCGCCGGGCTGGGCGGCGCCCTCTACGGCATGCAGCTCGGCACCGTCTCCCCCGAGCGCTTCAACCTCGTCACCGGCCTGCCGCTGTTCGTCCTGGTGGTCGTGGGCGGGGCCGGGCTGGTGGGCGCGGCCCTGTTCGCCGGGTTCTCGCTCTATGGGCTGATCCCCCTCACGTCCGCCCTCGGGACGCTGGTGGCCAAGATCAACACGGTGACCCCGGGTCTCACCGGCATCGGCCTGGGCCGCAACCCTAGCGGCGTGCTGCCCATCATCCAGCGGCGCATGGCCCCCCTCCGGGCGGACACGCCGGCGCTGATCGCCATGGCCGGGGCCATGGTGGTGGCCTACGTCCTGCGGCTGGCCGACGTCATCGCCAACTGGCCCTTCGTCTTGCTCGTCGCGGTCGCCTACGTCGTCGCCTCGGAGGTCGCCCGGCGGCGGTTCGTCGCCTCCCTCCCGGTGCCGGCGGCCGGGGAGGACCCCGACGACCTCGAGTGGGTCGGCGTCACCGTGCCGTGGGGCGCGGCCCACCTGGCCCGCATGGACGAGGCCCTCGCCCTCGACGAGCTCGACCTCGACCACCCGGCGCCGGTGGGCGCCGCCGCCTCCCGGGTCGCCGCCGTCACCGCCGTGCGCGAGCCGGTGCCACCGGCCCCCTCGTTCGAGAAGGGTGGTGTCGCCGATGCTTGACGTCCAGGAGGTCAGCGTCCGCTTCGGCGGCCACCTGGCGCTCGACCACGCCTCGCTGCAGGCCGAGGCGGGCCAGATCACCGGTCTGATCGGGCCCAACGGGGCCGGCAAGACGACGATGTTCAACGCCATCACCGGTCTGCTGGCGCCCACCTCCGGCCGGATCTGCATCGACGGCCAGGACGTCACCGGGCTCAAGCTCCATCGTCGGGCCCGCATGGGCCTGGCCCGGACCTTCCAGCAGCTCGAGCTGTTCTCGATGCTGACGGTGCGGGAGAACATCCGGGTGGCGGCCGACATCCGCCGGCGCTGGGCACGGGACCGGAGCGACGCCGGGGCGCTGACCGATGCCATCATCGACCAGGTCGGCCTGCGGGCCGTCGCCGACGAGCGGGTCACCTCGCTGCCCACCGGCCAGGGACGGCTGGTCGAGCTGGGCCGGGCGCTGGCCTGCAAGCCCCGGGTGCTCCTCCTCGACGAGCCGGCGTCGGGCCAGGACGACGCCGAGACCCACCGCTTCGGCGCCCTCCTGACCGAGCTGGCCGCCGAGGGCACCGCGGTGGTGCTGGTCGAGCACGACATGGCGCTGGTCATGGAGGTGTGCGACCGGGTCCACGTCCTCGACCTCGGCCACATGATCGCCGTCGGCGACTGCGCCTCGGTCCAGACCGACCCGGCCGTGCTCGAGGCCTACCTCGGCACCAGCCGGGCCCCGTCCGACATCGTCGACGTCACCACCGGGGTTGAAGCATGAGCCTGTTCAACGGGTCGACCAGCGCCCGTCGCCTGGCCAAGACGCCGACGCCGGAGGTCGACCTGCTCGACGACGGGCCGGTGCCCATCCTCGAGCTGCGGGGCATCCGGGCCGGCTACGACGGGATCGACGTCGTCCACGGGATCGACCTGGCCGTCCCCGCCGGGAAGGTCATGGCCATCCTCGGCCCCAACGGCGCCGGTAAGTCGACCACGCTCAAGGTCGTGGCCGGGCTTCTGCCCGCCTCCCGCGGCGACCTCCTGCTCGCCGGGCGGCGGGTCAACGGCGCCCGCCCCGACGACCTGGCCCGCCGCGGGCTGTGCCTCATCCCCGAGGGCCGGGGCATCTTCCCCAACCTCACCGTGCGGGAGAACCTCTGGATGGTGACCCACGGCGGGCGCGGCCTCGACGCCGTGCTGGAGCGGTCCGTCGACCGCTTCCCCCCGCTGGCGCCGCTCATGGCCCAGACCGCCGGCACCCTGTCGGGCGGCCAGCAGCAGATGCTGGCCATGGCCCGCGGCCTGGCCACCGATCCCGCCCTCCTCGTCCTCGACGAGCTCTCGATGGGGCTCGCCCCCATCGTCGTCGACGACCTCTACGCCCGGGTCCGCCAGGTGGCGGCCGAGGGCACCACGATCCTGCTCGTCGAGCAGTTCGCCCGCATCGTCATGGACGTGGCCGACGAGGCCGCGGTGATGGTCCACGGGCGCATCGTCGAGACGGGCACGCCCCAAGACCTCGAAGCCAGCCTCTCCCAGGCGTACCTGGGTGGATAGGAGAGACCCCATGCTCCAGGACCCGACGCGCGTCGAGCAGTTCACCGCCGAGATCGCCGACATGAAGCTGCCCGACGCGGCCAGCTCGCGCGACCGCATCCTCCTCCGGGTCGGCGTGGCCCTCATGGTCGCCGGCGTGGTGATCGGCGTCGTCGCCTACACGCTCGGCCACGGCACCACGAACCCGCTCCAGCAGCGCGACGCCATCGTCATCGCCATCGTCGGCCTCACCGTGGCCGTCGTCGGCGGGGCGGTGTTCCTCCGCTACTCGATGGCCCAGTTCCTGCGCTTCTGGCTGGCCCGCCTGAGCTGGGAGCAGCAGGCCCAGACCGACCGCATGGTCGAAGCCGTGAGGCGCGACTGACCCAAGGACCACGAGGTGCCTGGCACCTCGTGGTCCGTCGCGGTCAGCTCGGGTGGAAGCGCACCGGGAGGTGCTTGATGCCGCCGATGAAGTTGCTGCGGAGGCGGTCGGGGGGGCCGAGGGCCTCGATGCGGGGGACCCGCTTCACCAGCTCCTCGAACAGCACCTGGATCTCCATGCGGGCCAGCTGGGCGCCCAGGCAGAAGTGGGGGCCGCCGCCGCCGAAGGCGATGTGGTCGTTCGGCGTGCGGGTGATGTCGAACCGGAACGGGTCCTCGAAGTGGTCCTCGTCCCGGTTGGCCGAGATGTACCACATGCTGATCTTGTCGCCGTCGTGGATCGTCTCCCCCCGGATCTCGAAGTCCTGGGTGGCGTTGCGCCGGAAGTACAGGACCGGGGTGGCCCAGCGGAGGATCTCCTCGACCGCGCCCTTGACGTAGCGGTCGGGGTCCGAGGCCAGCAGGTCGTACTGGTCCGGGTTCTCCAGGAAGGCGTTCATGCCGTGGGAGATGGCGTTGCGGGTCGTCTCGTTGCCGGCCACCGACAGCAGCAGGAAGAACAGGTTGAAGTCCATGTCCGACAGGGACTCGCCGTCGACCTCGGCGCTCAGCAGGGCGTTGATGATGTCGTCGGTGGGCTTCTGGCGATGCTTCTCGGCCAGCCCCTGGGCGTACATGAACATCTCGACCTGGGCCTCGAACAGCTTCTCCTGCGACACCGCGTACTCGGGGTCGTCGGCCCCGATCATGCGGTTGCTCCAGTCGAAGATCTTGTGCCGGTCCTCGGTGGGGACCCCGATCAGCTCGGCGATGACCTCGAGGGGCAGCTCGGCGGCGATGTCGACGACGAAGTCGGAGTCGCCCTGCTCCCCCGAGGCCGGGAGCACCCGGTCGAGGATGGCGGTGGTGAGGTCGCGGATGTGGACCTCCATCTGGCCGATCATGCGGGGGGTGAAGCCCCGGTTGACCAGGCGCCGGTACCGGGTGTGGTCCGGCGGGTCCATGAACAGCATGAGGTTGCCGGCCTCGCTGGGCGCATCGCCCTCGGCCGGGGGCCGCTGGGTCAGGCCGACCACGCCGCCGCGGGCCGCCGCCGACGAGAAGGTGCCGGCATCGCGGTTGCAGACCGTCACGTCGTCGAGCTTGGTGATGACCCAGAAGCCGGGGCCGTCGGGTTCGGCGTGGAAGTGGACCGGGTCGTTCTGGCGGAGCCAGGTGAACCACTCGTGGGGGATGCCCTCGGTGAACCGGTCGAAGTCCAGGAGGTCGATCTGGCTGGCGTCTAGATCCGTCACGTGACTACTTCCCTTGGAACTCGGGGGTGCGCTTCTCCATGAAGGCCAGCGGGCCGATCTTGGCGTCGTCGCTCTTGAAGACCTCCATGCCGATGGCGGAGTCGATCGGCATGGCCTCGGCCTCCGGCAGGCACTCGGTCGCCCGCAGGGCCCGCAGCACGGCCTGGACGGCGACGGGGCCGTTGGCGGCGACCTGGGCGGCGACCTCGCGGGCCCGGTCGAGGGCGCTGCCGTCGGGCACGACCTCGCTGATGAGCCCGAGGTCGCGAGCCTCGGGGGCCCGCACGTGGCGACCGGTGAGGAGGATGTCGGCGGCGACGGCGTAGGGGATCTGGCGGCGCAGGCGCACCACCGAGCCCCCCAGCGGGTACAGGCCCCAGCGCACCTCGGACACGCCGAAGCGGGCGCTCTCGCCGGCGATGCGGATGTCGGTGCCCTGGAGGATCTCGGTGCCACCGGCGACCGCCGCCCCCTCGACGGCGGCGATCAGCGGCTTGTCGAGCAGGAAGCCCTTGAGCAGCGGCTTGATCACGCCGTCGGCGATGTCGCTCACCGACTCGTCACCCCGCTCGAACGCGTCGCCGGGCGGGGCATCCGTCGCCGCGCTCAGGTCCATGCCGGCGCAGAACGTGCCGCCCGCGCCGGTGAGGATCACGACGCGGATGTCGGGGTTGGCGTTGGCCTCGTCCCAGGCCGCGCTCATGCCGTCCATCATCGAAGGCGACAGCGCGTTGCGGCGCTCCG
>DASYLG010000365.1:0-2662 GCA_036009685.1 Iamia sp.
GGACCGATCCACGCTGTCATCGAGCGCTGGCACGCCCACCTGCGGGGCGAGCTCGAGGGCGGTCTCGACGAGCTCCTCCACGACGACGTCGTCTTCTACTCGCCGATCGTCTACACGCCCCAGGAGGGCAAGGCGATCACGACGATGTACCTGATGGCCGCCGGCCAGACGCTGCCCGGCGAACGCCCCGAGGGGGCACCGGCCGGCGAGGGGAGCGGCGGCTTCCGCTACACCAAGCACGTCCTCGACGGCGACACCGCGGTCCTCGAGTTCGAGACCACGGTCGAGGGCAAGTACGTCAACGGCATCGACATCATCCGCTGCGACGACGACGGCAAGATCGTCGAGTTCCGCGTCATGATCCGCCCCCTCCAGGCCGTCAACCTCGTCCACGCCCAGATGAAGGCCATGCTCGAGCACATGCAGCCCGGCTGACCCACTGCCTCGTCAGAGGTGCAGGCGGAGGGTGACGGTGCAGCCGTCGCCGGCCGGGCTCGGGGATCGCAGGGTGACGTCGCCGCCGTGGGCCCGAGCGACCTGACGGGCGATGGGCAGGCCCAGCCCGGCGCCGGCGGCCGTTCCCGGCCCATGCCAGAACCGCTCGAACACGAGGTCCAGCTGCTCGGGGCCGATGCCGGGCCCGTGGTCGGTGACCGTCACCGTGCCGTCGCCGTCGGCGGTCGCAACGGAGACCTCGACCGTCGACCCGGACGGAGCGTGGCGGACGGCGTTGTCGACCAGGTTGGCCAGGGCCCGACGGACGCTGGCCTCGTCGACGGCGCCGGGCAGGGCGCCGGGGCCGCGGACGACGACCTCGACGTCGGCGGCGACGGCCACCACGGCGACGTCGGCGGCCACGGTGCGGACCAGGGCGACGAGGTCGACCGGCTGACGGTCGAGCGACCGGGCCCGGCCCCGGGCCTCGACGAGGAGATCGTCGACCGTCGAGCGCATCCGCTGGGCCGCCGCCCGGCACCGCTCGAGCGCGGCCCGGTGCTCGTCGAGGGTGGGGCCGGGGTGGCTGAGGGCCACATCGGCGCTGGTCAAGACGACGGCCAGCGGTGTCCGCAGCTCGTGGCTCGCCTCCTCGATCAGGGCGCCCTGGGTGGTCACCGCCCGCTCCAGCCGGTCGAGCATGGCGTCGAAGCCGGCGGCGAGAGCGACGACCTCGGTGGGCCCCCGGGGGAGGTCGATCCGGCGGCTGAGGTCCGAGCCCTCGATCTCCTCGGCGACCCGGCGCACCCGGTCGAGGGGGCCGACGGCGCGGCCCGCCCACCACCACGCCAGGGCCACGGCGACCGGCGCCAGGGCGATCACCGTCCACGTCGTCCACCCCCCGCCGCCGCCCCCGCCCGTGACCATGACGTCCTGGCCCCCGAGGGTCGTGGCGGTGACCTCCTCCTCGGCGACGGTATCGACGCCCAGGACCAGCAGCAGCGGGGCGTAGATGGCGACGAACCCCAGCACGGCGAGCTGCACGCGCAGGCTGCGCCCCTGCCGCCACCACCGGCCGGTCACGGCGTCACCAGGCGGTAGCCGGCGCCGGTCACGGTCTCGATCAGCGGTGGGTCGTCCAGCTTGCGGCGCACCCGGCTGAGGATGACCCGCACCGAGGTGGTGAACGGGTCGGCGTGGGCGTCCCACACGTGCTCGAGCAGCTCCTCGGCCGAGACGACCTGACCCGGACGCTGTAGCAGATAGCGGAGGACCGCCAGCTCCCGCGCCGTGAGCCCGAGATCCCGCCCCGATCGGGAGGCCCGATGGGCGGCGTCGTCGAGCTCGACGTCTCCGACCCGCAGGCGGGAGCCGGGGGCGTCGGCGCGCCGGCCCACGGCCCGCACCCGGGCCAGCAGCTCGGCCAGGTCGAACGGCTTCACCAGGTAGTCGTCGGCGCCGGCATCCAGCCCGGCGACGCGGTCGGCGACCCCATCGCGCGCCGTCACCACGATCGTGCGCCGGGGCCGTCGGAGGGCGCCGTCGTCGGCCAGCCGCCGCACCAGGTCCAGGCCGTCGCCGTCGGGCAGGCCGAGGTCGACGCAGGCCACGTCGAACCAGGTGCTGCGCAGGAGGTCCTCGGCCGCGCCGCACGTCGGGGCCACGTCGACCGCGTAGGCGGCCTGGCGCAGGCCCATCGCCGTCACCGCCGCGAGGTCGGGGTCGTCCTCGACCAGCAGGATCCGCATGGCCCGATCCTCGCAGCCGTCCCGGTCTCAGGCCTGACGCCGGGCGGTCACCGGGTCGCCGGGCCCGGCGATCGTCAGCTCGTCGTCGGTGAAGGTCAGGGTGACCTCGGGGGCGGCGTCGGCCGGGTCACGAGGGGCAAAGGCCCCGGCCCCGGCCGGGACCAGCTCGGTGGTCGGCGGCGCGGTGAGTATCTCCACCGCCGCCACTCCTCGGAGGTCCTCCAGGGCGTACCAGGCGGTCACGACCTCGTCCCCGGCGGTGATGTGCACGTACGAGCGGAGCTCGCCCTCCTCGACCAGCGTCCCCGCCCGGACGACGGCACCGAGGGGGCCGAGGTCCTCCTCGAGCGCGGCCCGCTCCTCGCGGCCCTCGGCCGTCCCGCCGGCGAGGAGGGCCTCGACCGCGGCGGCGTGGGCCTCGGCGTCCTCGGCCGTCACGTCGTCGGGCAGGGGGAAGAGGGCCGTCACCGCGTCGACGC
>DASYLG010000366.1:0-6863 GCA_036009685.1 Iamia sp.
GGTCCTGCAGGCGGCGCAGCTCGTCGGGCTCCATGCCCAGAGCCTCGGCCTTCTCGTGGGCGTTGGGCACCCGGCCGAGCTTGGTGGCGAGCTGCTGCTCGACCTGCTCGAGCTTGCGGGCCAGGGTGCGGACCGAGCGGGGGGCCCAGTCGGCGGCGCGCACGGCGTCGAGGATGGCACCCCGGATGCGCTGGGCGGCGAAGCGGTCGAAGGGCACGCCGCGCGACTCGTCGTAGCGCCGGGCCGCCTCGACCAGACCCAGGGCGCCGGCCGTGGCCAGCTCCTCGCGGTCGACGTGGCGCGGGAAGTGCACCGCGACCTGGAAGACGACGTGACGCACCAGCGGGAGGTGCTCCTCGATCAGGCGGTGAACTTCAGTTTCCGTGACGGCGGGCATCTGCCCCTCCATGTTCCGTGGTCTCATCCCGGACCTACGTTCGGTCCCCCCGCAGTGGCTATGAGCATTGACCATGCAAATGGGTCGTACGGCCCACTCGCATCGTCGCCTCAGCGGTCTGTTGAGCACTGTACGTGGTGGCACTACCACGTAACAAGGCTGCCCACGCAGAATGAGTCGGACGACCCACCAGGGGCGCGACGCGCTCAGCAGTCATCCGACCACCGATCTGCCCCAATGTGGCCGCTGTCCGACCACCGGACGGGGATGGTCCGAGCGGGCCCTCCCCGGGTCTGGCCCGGTTGGAAGGGGACGGTCGCTCAGCCGGTGAAGGCGGCGGCCTTGACGCCGCGCACCGCCAGCTCGGCCAGCAGATCGCGGGCCCGGGTCGAGGCGGCCAGGCCGTGGGCGCCGGCGGGGATGCCGAGCTCGCCCCGCGCCGCCGCGGTCGCGGCGACGGCGGCCACCGCCCCCGCCGCCACGCCGGGCCGGTCGAAGGCGCCGTAGACCGTGATCTCGTAGCGACCGTCGATGCGACCCCGGACCTCGGCCCGCACGGCACCGACGGTGCCCTCCGGGTGGGGCCGGCGGAGCATGGGCAGGCGGGCCGTGAGCCGGTCGCGCCGGGTGGCGGCCAGGCGGGCCGTGGCCCGCTCGACCTCGCCCAGGGCGTTGACCAGGAGGAGGGCATCGGGCAGGCCGGCCCGATAGCAGTCGGCCGCCCCGACCGGATCGGGGAACCAGCACAGCTCGCGGCCGGAGCCGGCGGGCCGGCGCTGCCAACCGCCGTCGCGCCAGTCGATCGAGCTGCCGCCCAGGGCCCGGTGGTGCTGGTGGGCGCAGGCGGGGCCGCCGGTGCCGATCCGGGCCACGTGGACCTCGGTGACGTCGTCGAACAGGTCGGCGGCGTGACGGGCCAGCAGGCAGGTGAGACCGGGCGAGAAGGCGGCGCCCAGGACGAGGGTCGAACCCGACGCCTCGGCCAGCGGGCCCAGGTCGAGCAGGGCCTCGACGTCGACCACGGCATCGGAGGCGGACACGACGGGCACGCCCCGCTCGACGAGCGGCAGGGCGGCGGCGGCGTGGAGGCCGGCCGGAAGGGCCAGCACGACGGCATCGGTGTCGGGCGGGCCGGTGACCGACGGGGGCTCGGGCGTGGCCACGCCGCCGAGCGAGGCGGCCACCTCGCGGCGGCGGCCATCGTCGAGGTCGCGGAGGACGACCTCGTCGACCCCCTCGGTCGAGGCCAGCTGGCGGGCGGCTCGGGCCCCGACTGCACCCAGGCCGACGACGGCGACGCGCATCAGCGCAGGTCCGGCCCGGACAGCTCCCGCCAGCCCCCCGACTGCGGTGGGGTGCCTCCCGACCCGCGCAGCCGCACGAAGGCGGCGACGAGACCGGCGAGGCCCAAGGCCACGAGCGCACGACGGAGCAGGGTCAAGGGATCCTCCCGGATCGAGGGGGTGGCGTGGCGGCACCCTGACCGGTCGGGTCAGGACCACACCCGGACGACCATCGGGGCCGGTGCGTGGGGCTAGCTGGAATCGAACCAGCGACCTCACCCTTATCAGGGGTGCGCTCTAACCGACTGAGCTATAGCCCCGGGTCGGAGGACCCTACTGCCCGTCCCCGACCGCATGCCACCCACATGACGCCGGCCCGGACGTCAGCTGGAGGTGTCGTCCTCGGTGGCGTCGTCGGCCCCGCCCGCCGGGCGCAGGGGAGCCGCGCCCTGGCGTCGGACCCGCCGGCCGGAACCCGTGGCGGTCTCGCCGCCGGTCCCCTCGGAGGGCCGGGAGGAGGGCGTCGTCCCCCGGGGTGTGGCCTTGGGCGTGGCCCGCGCCGTCGCGGTCCGGCGGGCCGGTGCCTTCTTGGCGACCGTCGGCTTCGCCGTCCTGGTCTTGGCGGTGGACGTCTTGGCCGTCGAGGTCGTGGATGGCGGGGCCGGCTCGTCGCTCCGACCGGCGGTGTCCCATCCACCGGCATCCGGGGACGGCGAGGAGGCCGGGGCGGGGGCGGCCAGGGGCGGGGCGGTGGGCGGGACCGTGGGGAGGGCGAGCGGCGTGGGCGGGCGGACCGGAGCCGCCGGGGGGTCGACGATCTCCTCGATCACCACGAAGCGGATGCCACCGGTGATCTCGCTGATGAGGTTGAGGAGGGCGGTGGCCAGGACCATGAAGACGGTGGTGGCGAGGGCGCCCACCGCCCCGATGAAGGCCACCTGCTCGAACATGCGGTCGCCCTTGAAGCGGAAGTCCTCGAAGCCGGCGTCGCGGAGGAAGCCCTCGAGATCGTCGACCAGGCCGGTGGTGTTGGCCAGGCCCCACAGGAGGGCGACCGAGCCCAGGACGACCCCGAGCAGGATCGTGTTGAACACCAAGGCGATCTTGAGCACCGACCACAGCTCGATCCGCCGGACGATGCGCGTGACCCGGCGGCCCCGCCGTCGGGGGCGGCCCCGTCCCGTGCGGAACGACGGCGTGGAGACGGCGTCGGCCAGGGCGTCGGCGCGCGCCGCGCCGGGCCGGGCCGGCCGGGTGGGGGCGACGCGAGGAGAGGTGCTGGCCCGCGGCGCGGCGGGGACCACAGGACCCTCCACAGGACCGCTCAGCCCGGAGTCGACGGACACGGAGGCCGAGTGTACGAGATGGGTCCCTCCGACGACCCTTCGGTGTTGCACCACGTGCCGTCCCTCTGCGCCCGCGCCGTGGCCCGGGCCCGGCCGACGACGACGGTCACGGTGACGCCGGTGCCCTCGGCGCGGTAGGCGACGAGCCGTCCGCCGTTGGCCTCGGCCAGCGCGGCGGCGGCCGGGCGGCCCTCGGCCGCCCCGGCCAGGGCGGCGGCGTCGGCCGCGGTCCGGGCCCGGGCACCGTCGACGACCACCGACCCGGCCGACACCACGGCCAGGAGCACGGCGGCGGCGAGCACCAGGCCGGCCGCCACCAGGACGGTGGCCTGGCCTCGCTCCCCCGGGCGTCGGCGGGCGGGGGTGAACGGGCGGGGAACAGCTGGGGACATGACGACCTCCGGAGAGCGCGGGACGGACGGCCCCCGAGGGGGCGATCCGACCGCAGAGGTCGTCGGTGGCGAGGTCGTCCGGGCCGGGAGGCCCGGCGAATCTCAGTCCTCGGTCTCGTCGGCGCCCAGCACGGGCGCCACCGACGCCACGGTCTGGCCGCTGTCGAGGTTCATGACCCGCACGCCTGTCGCGTCGCGGCCCTGGGACGAGATGTCCCGCACGCCCATGCGGATCACGACGCCGCCGGAGGCGATGACGAAGATCTCGTCGTCGAGACCGACCATGAAGGCGGCGACGACCCGGCCCTTCTTGGCCGTCAGCTTGATGCCTCGCACGCCCTGCCCACCCCGGCCCTGCTGGTTGAACCGGTCGAGCTGGGTGCGCTTGCCGTAGCCGGCGTCGGTGACGAGCAGGATGGCCGTGTCGTCGCGGGCGACGTCGCAGCTCACCACCTCGTCCTCGGGCTTCATCTTCATCCCCCGCACGCCAGCGGTGGAGCGGCCCATGGGCCGGACCTCGTCCTGGGTGAAGCGGATGGTCGTGCCCGAGCGGCTCACCATGAAGATGTCGTCGCCCTCGTTGCAGGGGATGACCTTCACCAGCTCGTCGTCGTCACGCAGGTTGATGGCGATGAGCCCGGCCCGCAGCGACGAGTCGTACTCGGTGAACCGGGTCTTCTTGACCTGGCCCTTGCGGGTGGCGAAGAACAGGTACTTGTTGGACTCGTAGTCCCGCGTGTCGATGATCGCCTGGATCTTCTCGTCGGGTTGGAGGGGCAGCAGGTTGACGATGGCCGTGCCCCGCGCCGTCCGCTCCTTCATCGGGATCTCGTGGGCCTTGAGCCGGTACACGCGACCCCGGTTGGAGAAGAACAGCAGGTAGGCGTGGGCCGTGGTGGTGAGGATGTGGGCGATGTAGTCCTCGTCGCGGAGGTTGGCCCCCGCCACTCCCCGACCGCCCCGGCCCTGGCTGCGGAAGGCGTCGGGCGAGACGGTCTTCACGTAGCCCTTGGCCGACATGGTGACGATGAGGTCCTCGTCGTCGATGAGGTCCTCGAGGTTCATCTCGCCCGGGTCGTAGGTGATCTTCGACAGCCGGTCGGTGGCGTGCTTGGCCCGGATCTCGGCCAGCTCGTCCTTGATCACCTGCATCAGCACGGTGCGGTCGCCGAGGATGGCCTCGAGACCGGCGATCCGCGCCAGCAGCTCCTCCATCTCGGCCTCGAGCGTGGCCCGCCCCAGACGGGTGAGCCGGTGGAGCTGCATGTCGAGGATGTACTCCGACTGCACCTCGCTGAACTCGAACGGCTCGGCCTGGAGGGCGGCGTGGGCCGCGGCCCGGTCCTCGGAGGCCCGGATGGCGGCGATGATGGCGTCGATCAGGTCGAGCGCCTTGATGAGGCCCTCGACGATGTGGGCCCGCTTGCGGGCCTTGTCGAGCCGGAACTCCGACCGCCGGGTGATGACCTCGACCTGGTGGTCGAGGTAGTGGCCGAGGGCGTCGCGCAGGTTGAGGGTGCGGGGCACGCCGTCGACGAGGGCCACGGTGTTCACCGAGAACGAGGTCTGGAGCGGGGTCCGCTTGTAGAGGTTGTTGAGCACGATCAGCGCCGGGGCGTCGCGCTTGAGCGTCAAGACGATGCGGGTCTCGCCACCGGAGGAGTCGTCGTTGGCGCCCGAGATGCCCTCGATCTCCTTGGTGGCCACCAGCTCGCTGATCTTGGCCAGGACGTTCCGCGGACCGACCTGGTACGGCAGCTGGGTGATGACGATGCGGTCACCGCTGCGGGTGCCCTCCTCGATCTCGGCCACGGCCCGCATGCGGATCGAGCCCCGGCCGGTGCGCTGGGCGTCGAGGATGCCCTGCTTGCCCAGGATGAGGGCCCCGGTCGGGAAGTCCGGGCCCTTGACGATCTCGGCGTTGACCAGGTCGTCGATCGTGGCCTCGGGGTTCTCGATCAGGTAGACGGTGGCGTCGATGATCTCGCCCAGGTTGTGGGGCGGGATGTTGGTGGCCATGCCCACGGCGATGCCCTGGCTCCCGTTCACCAGCAGGTTGGGGAACCGGCTGGGGAGGACCTGGGGCTCCTCGAACTCCCCCGAGTAGTTGTCGCCGAAGTCGACGGTGTCCTCGTCGATGTCGGCCAGCATCGACATGGCCAGCGGGGCCAGCCGGCACTCGGTGTACCGGGCGGCGGCGGGGCCGTCGTCGGGCGAGCCGAAGTTGCCGTGGCCCTGCACGAGCGGGTGGCGCAGCGAGTGGGCCTGGGCCATCCGGACGAGGGCGTCGTAGATCGCCCCGTCGCCGTGGGGGTGGTACTTGCCCATCACGTCGCCGGTGACGCGGGCGCACTTCATGAAGGGCCGGTCGGGGCGGGCCCCGATGTCGTTCATGCCCCAGAGGATCCGGCGGTGGACCGGCTTGAGGCCGTCGCGCACGTCGGGCAGGGCCCGCGAGACGATGACCGACATGGAGTAGTCGAGGAACGACCGCTCCATCTCCTCCTCGATCTCGATCGGCTCGATCAGGCCGTAGGCGGTGTGGGTGGGGTCGAGGGCGTCGTCGGCGTCGCCGCCGGGGCCATCGGTCGGGGGGGTCTGGTCATCGCTCACTGGTGGGTACCTCGGGTCGATCGGGCGGGCGCAGGGGTCGCAGCCACGCGTCAGATGTCGATGAAGCGGACGTCCTTGGCATTCGTCTGGATGAAGTGCTTCCGGGCCTCGACGTCCTCGCCCATGAGGGTCGAGATGGCGGTGTCGGCCACCGCGGCCTGCTCGACCGACACCTGGAGGAGGGTCCGGCTGGCGGCGTCCATGGTGGTGGCCTTGAGCTCCTGCCAGTCCATCTCGCCCAGGCCCTTCAGCCGGGCGAACTCCTTGCGGTGGTTGGGGTTCTCGGCCATGAAGACGGCCTTGGCGGCGTCGTCCTTCAGGTACACCTTCTCCTTGCCGACCACCGTGGAGTACAGCGGCGGCTGGGCGATGTACACGTGGTTCTGCTCGACCAGGTCGCGCATGTGGCGGAAGAAGAAGGTGAGCAGCAGCGTGCGGATGTGGCTGCCGTCGACATCGGCGTCGCAGAGCAGGATGACCCGGTCGTAGCGGGCCTTGGTGACGTCGAACTCGTCGGAGAACCCGGCGCCGATGGCGGCGATGAGGGCCTGGATCTCGTTGTTCTTGAGCATCTTGTCGAGCCGGGCCCGCTCGACGTTGAGGATCTTCCCCCGGATGGGGAGGATGGCCTGGACCTTCGGGTTGCGGGCGCTGGTGGCCGAGCCGCCGGCCGAGTCGCCCTCGACGATGAACAGCTCGCTCTCGCGCGGGTCACGCGACGCGCAGTCTTTCAACTTGTCGGGCATGCCGGCGCCGGACAGCGCGCTCTTGCGCCGGATCGCTTCGCGGGCGCTCTTGGCGGCGTTGCGAGCCTGGGAGGCGGCGATCCCCT
>DASYLG010000367.1:0-5996 GCA_036009685.1 Iamia sp.
CGCGGAGATGACCTACCTGCTGAACGACGCCCGGCCGCGGGTCGTGCTGCACGGTCCCGACCTGGGCGACGTGGTCGACCCGGCCGTCGCCGCCCGGCGCGCCGCCGGCGACGAGGTCGTGGCGCTCGTCGGGCGCGGACCGGCCCACGAGGCCCGGCTGGCCGCGGCCTCCCCGGCCCGACCGGACCCGACCGGCCGCAGCGGCGACGACCGCTACCTCCTCTACACCGGCGGCACCACGGGCATGCCCAAGGGCGTCGAGTGGCGCCACGAGGACATCCTCTTCGCCGCCCTCGGCGCCGGCCGGGGCGCGACCGTCCTCGACGGCGCTCCGCCCGACGCCCCCCGCACCCCCACCGAGCTGGTGGATCGGGTCGGCCAGGGCCGCTCCCGGGCCGTCACCGCCTCGCCCCTGATCCACGGCACGGCGCAGTGGGTCGCCCTCGGCACCCTCCTCGCCGGTGGCACCGTGGTGACGCTCCCCTCGTCGACCTTCGTGGCCGACGACCTGTGGGACCTGGTCGAGGCGGAGGAGGCCGGCCTGGTGGTGATCGTGGGCGATGCCTTCGCCCGCCCCCTGGCCGATGCCCTCACCTCCGCCCCCGCCCGGTGGGCCCTCGACAGCCTGGTGGCCATCGTCTCGGGCGGGGCGGTGCTGTCACCGGCGGTCCGGGCCGAGCTCACCTCGCACCTGCCGTGGGTGGCCGTGGTCGACGGCTACGGCACCTCCGAGACCGGCGGGCAGGGCAACGCCGTGGCCTGGCCCGGCCAGGTCGCCTCGCCCGCGGCCCGGTTCCCGCTGGGCGACCACACCGCCGTGCTCGACGACGACCTCGAGCCCCTCGTCCCCGGCATCGACACCGGCCGCATCGGCCTCATCGCCCGCCGGGGCCACATCCCCATCGGCTACCGCAACGACCCCGAGCGGACGGCGGCCACCTTCCCGGTGATCGCCGGCGAGCGGTGGGCCGTGCCCGGCGACCTGGGCCGGGTCGAGGCCGACGGCACCGTCACCCTCCTGGGCCGCGGCGCCAGCTCGATCAACACGGGCGGCGAGAAGGTCTTCCCCGACGAGGTCGAGGCCGTCCTCAAGGCCCATCCCGCCGTGTTCGACGCCGCCGTCGTCGGCGTGCCCGACGAGCGCTGGGGCGAGCGGGTCGTGGCCGTGGTCGCCGCCCGCGCCGGGCGACCGATCGACGCCGACGACCTCGACGCCCACTGCCGGGAGCACCTGGCCGCCTTCAAGGTGCCCCGCCGGCTCGTGCCCGTGGCCGAGGTCCGGCGTCTGCCCTCCGGCAAGATCGACCATGCCTGGGTCCGCGAGACCGCCCGTCTGACGGGGCGTCAGGTGGTCTCCTAGGAGCCGAGCCGCCAGGCAAGGCGACCCAGAAGCACAGTGCCCTGCTCTCCGAGGCCCTGCCGAGGAGATGTCCGCCGCGACCCGGCCCTATCTGCACGGGCCGTAGGGTCGGTTCATGCCCCAGGAGTTCACCCTCGCCGGCGTCTTCGCCGCCGTCGCCCGCGCCCACCCCGACCGCGAGGCGCTGATCTTCCGCGACCAGCGGATGACCTACGCCGACCTGCTCGACCGCAGCACCCGGCTGGCCCACGTGTTCGCCGCCGCCGGGCTGGGCGCCCGCCGCGAGCGCGACGGCCTCGGCGGCCACGAGAGCCACCTCGACCACGTCGGGCTCTACCTCCACAACGGCAACGAGTACGTGGAGGGGATGCTGGGCGCCAGCGCAGCGCGGGTCGGCGCCTTCAACGTCAACTACCGCTACGTGGCCGAGGAGCTGCTCTACCTGCTGCGGGACTCGTCCGCCGCCGGCCTCGTGTACCACGCCCGGTTCGCCCCGCTGCTGGCCGCCATCCGCGACGAGCTGCCGGACCTGCGGCTCCTGGTCCAGGTGGCCGACGACAGCGGGTTCGACCTGCTGCCCGGGGCGATCGACTACGAGGAGGCCCTGGCCGCGGCCAGCTCCGAGCCGCTCGACGACCGCACCCCCTCGCCCGACGACCTCTACATCCTCTACACCGGCGGCACCACCGGCATGCCCAAGGGCGTGCTCTGGCGCCAGCACGACATCTACGTGGGCGCCATGGGCGGTCGTCCCTTCGGCTCGGCCGACGTCCACCCCGATCTCGACTCGGTCGTCGCCGCCATCCCCGAGAACGGCGCCCGGGCCTCGCTCACCCCACCCCTGATGCACGGCGCCGCCCAGTGGCTGACGTTCAACACCTTCACCGGCGGCGGCGCCATCATCATCCCCGACGAGCCCAGCCGCCTCGACGCCGAGGGCGTGTGGGACCAGGCCGAGCGCGAGGGCGTCAACACCCTCCAGCTCGTCGGCGACGCCTTCGCCCGACCGTTGATCGAGGAGCTCCGGCGCCGCCCCCGCGACCTCTCGGCCCTCTTCGCCGTGGTCAACGGCGGCGCCCCGCTCACCGCCGCCCTCAAGGACCAGATCCTCGAGCTGCTGCCCAACATCATCATCCTCGACGCCGTGGGCTCGTCGGAGACCGGTGCCCAGATGGGCCAGACGTCGGTCAAGGGCGCCGCCAGCACCGGCACCTTCACCCCCGGGCCCGACACGGTGGTCGTCGACGAGTCGATCACCCGCAAGCTCACCCCGGGCGAGGACGAGGTCGGCTGGCTGGCCCAGCGGGGCTACGTCCCCCTCGGCTACCTGGGCGACGCCGACAAGACGGCGCGCACCTTCCCCGTCATCGACGGCACCCGCTACGCCGTGCCCGGCGACCGGGCCCGCTGGCGCTCCGACGGCATCATCGAGCTGTTGGGCCGGGACTCAGTCACCATCAACTCCGGCGGCGAGAAGATCTTCGCCGAGGAGGTCGAGATGGCCCTCGCCCCGCACCCGTCGGTGGCCGACGTCGTCGTCACCGGGCGCCCCTCGGACCGCTGGGGCCAGGAGGTCGTGGCCGTCGTCCAGCTGATCGAGGGGGCCGAGCCCGACGAGGAGGGTCTGCTGGCCGAGGCGGCCCACCACGTCGCCCGCTACAAGCTGCCCAAGGCCTTCGTGTTCGTCGACGCCCTGGTCCGCTCGCCCGCCGGCAAGGCCGACTACCGCTGGGCCAAGGCCCAGGCCGAGGCGGCCGCCGGGTAGGTCTCGCGCATCACGACGGCGATGTGGCGGCCGTCGACGACGGTGGCGTCCGGGTCGTAGCGGTAGCCGGAGGGGTGGTCGAACGCGGCCAGGTCACGAGGGTCGGTCAGGCCGGTCGTGGCGATGTGGCGCACCAGCGAGCCCTTGAGCAGCTTGTTCCAGTGCGACACCGTCGTGTCCTGGGCGGTGACGAACCGGACGGTGATGCGACGGTGCACCGCGACCCGCGCCGGGTCCCAGGCGGCGGCGTGCTCGCCAGGCAGCAGGTCCCAGACGACGCGCCCGGCCAGCCGGCTCTGGAGGGCGGCGGTGAGGTGGGGCCGCCAGAACGTCGCCATCCGGCCCAGCGGAGCCAGCGCCGCCCCCATCTTCAGGCGGTAGTCGGGGATGGGGTCGTTCGGCCCGACCAGGCCCCAGAGCCCGGAGGCGATCAGGGTGCTGCTGGTGAGCCGGCGACGGGCGGCGGTGGGCAGCGAGGCGGCATCGAGCTCGCGGTAGAGGACGCCGGTGTAGCGGTCGAGGGCCCTGCGCGTCGGCGCCGCGGCCACGCCGGTCCCCTCCGGGTCGAGGGCGGCCAACACCGCGGCCCGGGCCTCGTCGAGCTCCGGCAGGATCCCCCGCCCCGGGCGCCAGGGCGCGCCCCGCCCGCCGGCCGCCTTGCCCTCCGACGGGGGCAGCAGGATGGCGAGGGCGCGGGCCACGGCCGGCGATCCTCGCACCCCACCGTTCTCGGCACGAAAGTGCCGGGATATCCAGCACTTCCGTGCTGAGAACGCGGGGCGACGCTCGTAGTGTCGCCGGGGTGAGCACGCCTGGACGTCCGCTGAGCACCGGCACGCTGCCGGACGCCGACCACCTGCCCGAGGGCGAGGAGAAGGTCGAGGCCGTCCGGGCCCTGTTCGACACGATCGCCCCCCGCTACGACCTGGTGAACCGGATCATGACGTTCCGGATGGACGTGGGCTGGCGCCGCAAGACGGTGCGGGCGCTCGCCCTCCGGCCCGGGGCACGGGTCCTCGACCTGGCCTGCGGCACCGGCGACCTGTGCACCGAGCTGGTGCGCAACGGGCACCTGCCGATCGGCGTCGACCTCTCGTTCGGGATGCTGGTGGCCGCCCGCACCAAGGCCCCTCTGGTCCACGCCGACGTGCTCCGCCTGCCGGTGCCCGACGGGTCGGTCGACGGGATCACGTGCGGCTTCGCCCTCCGCAACCTGGAGGAGCTGCCCCGGTTCTTCACCGAGCTGGCCCGGGTCGTGCGACCGGGTGGGCGGATCGCCCTGCTCGAGGTGGCCGAGCCCCCGAACCCGGTGCTCCGCTTCGGCCACGGCATCTACTTCGGCAAGGTGGTGCCGAGGATCGGCGGCCTGCTGTCGGACCCCGCCGCCTACCGCTACCTGCCCAAGTCGGTGTCGTACCTGCCGTCCGGCGAGCGCATGCTGGGGATGCTCGAGCAGACCGGCTTCGCCGACGCCCGCCACGACCTGCTCACCGTGGGCATCGCCCGGCTCATCACCGCCACCCGCGGCCCGGCGTGACGGCCCGGGCCTGATGTCCGCCCGCCCGCGGCTGGTCGCCGTCACCCGACCGCTGGCCGAGCCGGTCGACCCGGCCGCCCTGGCCGGGGCCGACGGCGTGCTGCTGGCCCGGACCGACGGCACCACCATCGGGACCCGCGGCGAGGCCCTGCGCATCCCCGTCGCCGAGGCCGCCTCCGCCCTCGCCGCCATCGCCGTCGACGACCCCGTCGACCGCCCCGGCACCGGCCCTCTGGCCGTCGGGGCGCTGCCCTTCCAGCCCGGGGCGCCGGCCGAGCTGATGGTCCCCGCCACCGCCGTCGTGCTCGCCGCCGACGGCCAGGCCTGGATGACCCACGTCGGCGAGGCACCCCCCGATCCGACCGCGTTCGGGCTCGACGCCCTCCTCGTCCCCTGCCCGCCGGTGGCCGGGCCGGGCCGCTTCACGGTCACCAGCGCCCGGCCCCCCGAGGAGTGGTGCGACGCCGTCGCCGTCGCCACCGCCCAGATCCGGTCCGGCCGGTTGGAGAAGGTCGTGCTGGCCCGCGAGATCACCGTCGAGGCCGACGCCCCGATCGACGTGGCGGCCGTCGTGCACCGGCTCCGCCTCGGGTTCCCCGGCTGCTACGTCTTCCAGGTCGACGGCTTCGTCGGGGCCAGCCCCGAGCTGCTGGTGGCCCGGCACGGCACCGAGGTGCGCTCCCAGCCCATGGCCGGCACCGCCCCGCGCCGGGGCGACCCGGTGGCCGACGCCGATGCCGTGGCCCGGCTGCAGGCGTCGCCGTCGTACCGCCACGAACACCAGGTCACCATCGACGCCGTCTACGACGCCCTGGTGCCGTTCTGCTCGTACCTCGACTTCGAGGCCGAACCCTCGGTGGTCACCCTGCCCAACGTGACCCACCTGGCGACGACGGTCGCCGGCCAGCTGTCGTCGCCCACGCCGTCGGTCCTGGAGCTGGTGGCCGCCCTCCACCCCACGCCCGCCGTGTGCGGCCGGCCCCGGGCGGCGGCGCTGGAGGTCATCGACGAGCTGGAGGGCTTCGACCGCGGCCCCTACGCCGGCGCCGTGGGCTGGACCGACCGCCACGGCCAGGGCGAGTGGGCGGTGGCCATCCGCAGCGCCGTCATCGACGGGGCCCACGCCCGGGTCTTCGCCGGCAACGGCATGGTCGCCGACAGCGATCCCCCCACCGAGCTCATCGAGACCCGCGCCAAGCTCCAAGCCGTCCTCAGCGTGCTCGTCCGGCCCTGACCCCCCGCCGCCCCGTCCCTCTCCATACTTTGGACGCAACCACGCCACATGCGGCGGAGTCCGTCCAAAGGTCGGGGGTCGTCGGCTACGGGGGGTCGAG
>DASYLG010000368.1:0-8360 GCA_036009685.1 Iamia sp.
AGGCGCCGAGCGCCTCGTCAGCCCGGTCGGCGGGCACGCCCGTCTCGGCGATGTGGGCCCGCAGGTAGTCGAGCCAGATCCCCGCGTCCCCGGCGGTCGAGGTGGCGTGGGCCCGCATGCCCGCGTAGTGGGCCCGGATGAGGGTGGCCACGTCGGACGTGGCGCCGAAGGGAGCCAGGGCGGGCCCCGTGGAGAACGGATCGGGGACCACGATCACGCCCCCGGCGTCGAACAGGACGGCGTCGAGCTCGGCCCCGACCCGCGGCCCGGGGACCGTCTCGGGGGCCAGCCGGGCGGCGGCCGCGGACCACCCTCCGGCGTCGGCGGTCGGGGCGGGGCGAGCGGGCGCAGCCATGGCCCCGAACCTAGGGCGCGCCCGCATCCGCTCCGGACGCGCCCGGCCCGTTTGTTCCACGAGGTGCCTGGCACCTCGTGAGACTCGGGTCGCGGCCCTGGTCATCGGCATCGTCGACACTCCCGCGATCTCCGTCGCGGCCCCGCCGGGGCCCGCCGACGTGGCCCGACCTCGAGCGCGACCACGGCTCCGCCAGCGGCGTCCACGCCCCGAACTAACCCGGTTCTGTCAATCCCTGTGCCCCCTGACGGTGCATGGGGATTGACAGAAGCGTCAGGGGGTCCAGCTCGGGTCGCGGCCGACGGTGCCGAGCAGACGGTCGAGGGCGGGGGCGTCATCGGCGACCGGCACCTCGGGGCCGAAGGCGCCCATCTTCCGTCCCATCGGGGCCATGGCGGCCATGTCCTGGTGCGTCGTCTCGAGCAGCGGGCCGGGCCAGGTCGGCTCCTGACCGGTGGCCCGGGCCAGGTCCCAACCGTGGAGGACCAGCTCGGCCAGCACGATCCCGCCGATCGTCGACGCCGGCATCTCCATCGGGCCCTCTATCCGGGTCGACCCCTCCCACGCCTCGGGCCGCGACCAGGCGCCGGCCAACCGGTCGACCAGGGGGACGAGCGTGGTGCGCCAGGTGGCCGGGTCGGCCGGGGCCTGCTCCCCCGCCGAGACCTCCTCCTTGGCCGCCGCCCCGATCAGCTGCGGCGCCCGGTGGATGAGGTGGCCGAGAAGGCCGGCGACGTCGTAGTCCGGGCACGGCGTCGGCGCCCCCAGGGCGTCGTCGGGGATGCCGGCCACGATCTCGGCAAAGGTGGCCGCGGCCACGGGGACGAGGGTCTCGGGGCGGGGTCGTGCGGTCACGACCCCGACCGTACGCCGTGAAGACGGCGTGAAGAGGGTGACCAGGGCCTTCACGGACATGTCTCCTAGTTGTATGCCTACATGTGACAGACCACCGGACCCACCGGAGCGGATGTCACGAGGGAACTGGGGAACACCGCAGATGGCAGACCACCGGATGGTCGGCAAGACGGGACGGGTCACCGGTCGCGTCGGTCCGAACCGGATCGGGGAGGTCATGGTCCCGGTCCGAGGCGGCACCGAGGCGTTCCACGCCCGGCCCGTCGAGCCGACGGACGAGATCGCCGTCGGCGCCCGGGTGATGGTGGTCGAGTACCACCCACCCCGCACGGTGTTCGTCAGCGCCCTCTGAGAACCACACGGAGCCGAGCCGCCAGGCGAGGCGACCCAGAAAGCACAGTGCCCTGCCCTCCGAGGCCCTGCCGAGGAGATCTGCGGCAACACCGGGCCGGCGACGACGCCGGACCCACAACCACCTGGAGGTGGACGCAATGGAAACCTTCCCTCTCGTCACCGGGGGCCTGATCCTGGTCGCTCTGATCGGGATGATCGTCCTGTTCAAGATGATGTGGCGGGTCGCCGAGCCCAACGAGGCCCTCGTGATCTCGGGTCTGCGCAGCCACGGCGACGTCGTCGACGAGCACGAGGCCAGCCTCGGGTTCAAGATCGTCACCGGCAAGGGCACGCTCGTGATCCCCGGCGTACAGGTGGTCCGCCGCCTGTCGCTCGACCTCCGCGAGGCCGAGCTGGCCATCGCCTGCGTCACCCACCAGGGCATCCCCCTCGGGATCCGCGGCGTCGTCATCTACAAGGTCGGCGACGACTACGCCTCGATCAGCAACGCCGCCCGGCGCTTCCTCGACCAGCAGAAGAACATGGACCAGCGGGTCCACAGCGTCTTCGCCGGCCACCTCCGGGCCATCGTCGGCAACATGACGGTCGAGGAGATGATCCGCGACCGGGAGAAGCTGACCCAGCTCACCCGGGAGTCCTCGGGGGTGGAGATGGAGAAGCTCGGCCTCATCGTCGACTCGCTCCAGGTCCAGGAGATCGAGGACCCGACCGGCTACATCTCCAACCTCGGCGCCCCCCACGCCGCCGCCGTCGCCAGCCAGGCCCGCATCGCCGGTGCCGCCGCCGACCGGGAGGCCACCGAGAAGGAGCAGGAGGCCGAGGCCCTCAAGGCCGAGGCCCGGCGGATCACCCAGGTGAAGCAGTCGGGCTACCAGGCCCAGATCGACGAGGCCAAGGCCCGCGCCGAGCAGGCCGGTCCCCTCTCCGACGCCCACGCCCGCCAGGAGGTCGTCCAGGAGGAGACCCGGGTCGCCGAGCTGGTGGCCGAGCGGGAGGAGCAGCGGCTCCAGGCCACGGTCCGCCGCCCCGCCGACGCCCAGGCCTACGAGCAGACCACCCTCGCCAAGGCCGAGCGCGACGCCCGCATCTCGGCCGCCGAGGCCCAGGCCAAGGAGGTCGAGCTGGCCGCCGCGGCCGAGGCCGAGCGGGTGCGCATCGCCGCCGACGCCGAGGCCCACAAGGTCCGGATGCAGGCCGACGCCGAGGCCGACCACGTCCGGGTCGAGGCCGACGCCCAGGCCATGTCCACCCGGGCCCGGGGCGAGGCCGACGCCGTGGCCGTGACCGCCGTCGGCCAGGCCGAGGGCGCCGCCACCCGGGCCAAGGGCCTGGCCGAGGCCGAGGCCATCAAGGCCCGGGCCGACGCCCTGGCGCAGAACCAGGAGGCCGTGATCGGCCAGACCCTGGCCGAGCGCTGGCCGGAGGTGGTCCGGGCCGGGGCCGAGGCGTTCAGCTCCATCGACCAGCTCGTCGTCCTCAACGGTGCCGAGGGCCTGTCCAGCACCCTCTCCCAGATCCTGGGCCAGGGCATGGCCGGTCTCCAGGTGGCCCGCAAGCTCCTCAGCGGCGTCGACGGCACCGAGACGCCCGAGCCCCGTGCCACCGAACCCACGAAGGCCATCGAGGCCCCCCAGCCGGCGGTGGGCGCCGGCGCCAACGGCGCGAAGTAGTCGCCGGAAGGGCACCCGATCGGGGGCCGTCGCGTCGGCGGACGCGGCGGCCCCCTCTCGCGTTCCCGGTCAGACGTCCGAGGACGGCGCCGGCCGGGCGGGGACGGCCGACGGGGGCAGCTGCTCCCACGGGTTCTCGAAGTCGTTGTCGACGTCGGTGGTGGGGTCGAAGCCCCGGGTCCACCACTTGGCCCGGTAGCCGACGCCGAGGTGCTGCACCCGGTCGCCGGGCTCGTAGATGGAGCCCGGCTCCCAGTCGGGGTAGGTGCCGTCGGGCATGGCGGCCGGCGGCGGGGGCGGCGCGTCCTCGTCGAGGACGGGGCCGAGGATCCGCCACGCCGAGTCCCACTCGTGGTCGACCGGAGCATCGGGCTGGGCGCCGACGGCCCACCACTTGGCCTCGTAGACCTGGCCCCGCCACACGACCTTCTCGGCCGTGTCGTACTCGCGCCGGGGGCGCCAGTCGTCGTAGGGCCCGCTGCCGGGAGCGGCATTGGTCGGGGCCCGGCCGTCGACGGCCACCTCGTCGGCGGCCGGCTGGACGTCCGTCGGGCGCCCGCTCACCACGCCGAAGATCTCGGAGAACTCCAGCGGGTCCTGCTCGACGCCGCTGCACGAGGTCGTGGCGATGGCCGGGTCGATGTTGGCCGGGCACTCCCCGTCCCGGTTCAGCGACCACATCGAGAAGCGGGTGATGCCCCGCTGGCTGGCCTCGTCGACCAGCCGGCGGGCGCCGTCGGTGTCGAGCCGGTCGTCGGGCTGGTCGTTCTGGCCGATCATCGGGGTCACGCCGATCTTGGCCGCGGCCTGCTCCGGTGTGAGGACCGTGCCGGCCCGCCGGTAGGCACCCCGCACCTGCTCGACGGTGGCGTCGATGGCGGCCAGCGAGGCGTCGACGAAGCTGGCGCCGCCCCGTGACGCCCCGAACTCCATCGTCATGATGTTCACGCCGGCGAGGTCCACGCCCTCGGCCAGCATGGCGTCGACCACGGACAGGCCCTCGGCGGTCAGCCCCTGGGGCGCGACGGGGAGGGTCAGCCACACGTCGAGGCGCTCGGCCCCGTCCTGCACCCGGGCGATGGCCTGGGCCCGGCGGGTGATGGCCTCGGAGTCCAGCCCGCTGGCCTCGATGTCGAGATCGATGACCTGCAGCCCGTAGCGGTCCACCACCTCGCCGTAGGCCTCGGTGAGGGCGTCGACGTCGGTGCAGGCGACGGCCAGCTCGTCGTTGGCCACGCCGCCGAACGACACGATGACGTCGCCGCCCCGCTCGCGGTGGCGGACGATCCGGCGGTCCAGGTCGAGCTCGGCGGCGGCGGCGTCGAGGTCGTAGGCCGCGCCCCACGACGGGGTGCAGCCGTCCTCGGGGTCGGCCACCACGAAGGACAGCACGACATCGGGGTTGGGGTTGGCCAGGGGGTCCTGGAAGTCGAAGGTGGGCGGCAGGGTGACGTCGACGTAGGGGGCGAACCACTGCGTCGATCGTCGGGCCTGCTGCTGGGCGCCGTGGAGGGTCACCTGGGTGGCGCCCACCGAGGCGGCGGCGATGACCACCACGGCGGCACTGCTGCGCAGCAGCGAGAGCCGGGGACGGCGGCGGGTGGGAACGGGGGTCGGGGGGACGGGGGTGGTGGGGTCGGATGACATCAGACCAGCTCCTCCTGCGGCGCGGCGGCCGCGGTCGAGGGGGTGCGGACGTCGAGGGCGACGTCGGGCAGGACGACGAGGTCCAGGTCGACGGTGACGGAACCGTGCACCGGGAGGACCTGCGGACGGGCGACCGAGCCGTGCTGGAGCACTGCGGCCCAGTCGACGGCCGGGTCGAGGGTCGGGGCCGGGGCCACCGTCCGGTCCCGGGCGTACAGCATGCGCAGCAGGCCGAGGCAGAGGTCGAGGGCCGAGTGGCGGAGGCCGATGATGGCGATCGTCGCCGGCAGGGCCAGGGCCAGGTTGGTCCCGGCGAACACGGCGTGGGCCCACCGCTCCTGCTCGATGTCGGACAGCAGGGCCACGGTGGCCAGCGCCATGATCACGTAGGGGAAGAGCACGAAGGCGGTCGGGGCGACCGAGCGGTGCCGCACCTTGGGGGTGCGGGCGAAGGCCGCCTTGTGCCCGCTCACCAGCTGCACGATCGAGCGCAGGACGCCCGACGCGTTCACCGGCAGCATCACCAGGTTGAACCCGTAGATGCGGAACACGTCGGTGTGCTTGTAGCCGCAGCGCTTCAGGTCGCTCGCCATCACGACGAAGTAGGGGGCCGAGATGGCCATGACCAGCGCGCTCATCAGGTTGGTGCTGAACGGGTAGGCGAGCAGCAGCACCAGGCCGGCGGTGGCCCACGAGATCGACGCCAGGTAGTTGAGGCGCAGCAGCAGCTCGGCCGGACGCCGGCGCTCGCCGCGGCGCTTCTTCGCCCGCCAGTGGGCGACCAGCTTGGGCAGGATGACGAGCCCGCCGTTGGCCCACCGCTGGCGCTGGATGCACAGCGAGCCGAAGTCGGGCGGGCTGGCGCTGTAGGCGAGCCGCTCGGGGTAGTTCACGACGCTCCACCCGCGGAGGGTCAGGTCGAGGGTCGACTCGGTGTCCTCGATCACGGTCCGGTCGCTGATGAACCGGGCCACCGGGCGGCCGTCGCCGTCGTCGTCGACGCGCAGCTCCTCGACGGCCTCGGTCCGGAGGACGGCGTTGGCGCCGACCCAGAAGGCGGCGTCGTAGGCGGCCATGCCCTGGTGGACGATGTGCTGGAGGTCGGTGGTGGCCCCGGCCAGGCGCTCGACGCGGGTCGGGGCGCCGGGGAAGGCCGAGTAGGGCGTCTGGGCGACGGCGACGCGCTCGTTGCCCGGCTCGGTCATGAGGTGCGCCAGCCGCAGTCCGTACTCGGGCAGCAGGACGCTGTCGGCGTCGAGGGTGATGAGCAGGTCGGGGCGTGGGACGTGGAGCGTGGCTGCCGGGTCGTCGGCCGCGCACGGCTCGAGCAGCGTGCCCACCGACGTGGGCTGCTCGCGGTACGAGCTGCCCAGGAGGCCGATGTAGCTGTTGAGGTTCATGGCCTTGCTGGGCTCGGACGACAGCGAGAGGTACTGCTTGCGCTCGAAGCAGGAGACCTCCACCCCGAAGGTGGAGACGAGACGGCGGCGCAGCTGCACCAGCCGGCCGAAGGGCACCTCGGCGTCCTCCGACGCCGCGGCCCGGAGGGCGGTGGCGATGACGGCGATGTCCTCGGCGAGGGCCCGCACCACGTGGTCGACGAAGAAGTCGTCGGTGTGGTCGTGACGGACCCACGAGTCGGCAACGGAGTGCAGCCAGGCGGCGGCGTGGTCGTGGTCCTCGGCCGTGTGCTCGAGGTCCTCGACCGTCACCATCCGATCGTCGGCGGGCCGGTCCGCCAGCTGCTCGAGCGAGGTGGCGAAGCGGACGTACGGCTCCTCCAGGAGGGCGGCGACCTCGGCCGGGACGGCACGGGCCGCATCGAGCAGCCGGTGCTCCTCGGTGCCGGGCGCGGCGTCGGGCGGGTCGTCGAGCAGCAGGACGACCCGCAGGTCGGGGAGGGCCTGGAGGGCGGCCGACAGGAGGGTCTGGCGGACCACCTCGGGCTCCTCCCGGTAGGCGGGGACGAGCACGGTCACCGACGGAGGTGCCGTCTCGAAGGCGGTCTCGATGGCGGCCCGCGCCGTGCGGGTGTGGGCCCGGGTGCGCCGGAGATAGCCCTGCCGGGCGATGAGGTAGGCGGCGGCACTGGCCGTGAGGGCGGTGACGATGGCGACGTAGACGGCCGTCTCCACGATCCGCCGCACGGTGAGGGCTTCGGCCCCCACCAGCTGGCGCTCGACGATGGTCGCCACGTAGCCGGCCCAGGCCACGGCGGTGACCACCAGCGCCACCCGGCCGAGGGCCAGGGCGCGGGACGAGGCCGGCGGTGGCACGGCCGGGATCGGTTGGTGCCGGCGATCGGCACCGATCTGTCGTCGTCGGCGCGACGGCGCGGTCGTGGTCATGGGGCCCCCTGTGGGTCGGCTCGCCCGGGCCTCTCGGCTCGGGTTCGTAGGTGTGTGGCCCGACACCGTTCGGCGCGCCCTCACCCGTTGTGGAGGAGATCGGTCGAACTTTTGTCACCGCGACCGCCACTTTCACCGTCCGTGGCCAGGACCGACGCGGACCGCGGCGAAACGGGTGGGTTCCGGCACCCACCGACAACCTTCGTCCCAGGTGTGACCTCGCGCGCTACCGTCAGTGCATGTCGTCAACGACGGTGCGCCTCGACCCCGAGGACCAGGCGATCCTCGACCAGGCCGCGCAGCAGTACGGCAGCCGGTCAGCCGCCCTGCGCGCCGCCCTCCGCCTCCTCGACGAGGACCGCAGGCGCCGCGAGGTCAGCCGCGACGCCCGCCGCGAGGCCAGGCGCGAGCTCCTCGAGATGGTGGAGGCCGAGGACGGCCCCATCGACCCGGACGAGGTCCAGTTCATGCGCGACCTCTACAAGCTCGATGACCGTCGGCGCAGGTGTACTCAACACGATTGAGCGGCAGGTGGTCATCGCTCAGGTCCGACACCCACCGACATCGGCCCCAAACTGCGACCCTGGTCCCCCTCACAGGGGGATCAGGGTCGCAGTTTTGCCGACGGACCGGCGCGCGAGGCGCTGACGATCAGGCGGAAGCCGGCGTCGATCTCGGTCTGGTCGAGGAGGTCGGCGTTGCGCCGGTGCCACTCCCCCGATGCCAGGTCGGCACCGAGGCGCTCGATCCCGCGGGCCAGCACGGCGGGCGGCAGGGCGGCGGTGCCCGAGGCGGCGGCCTGGACCTCGGGGCGCAGGTAGCGCTCGGGCCGGCGCCAGGCGGACCAGAGGGTGCCGTCGACGGTGTCGTGGGGGACGAGGAGCGGGTTCACGGTGGCGCCCCCGAGGGCGTCGGCCAGCACCTCGGGCGCCGGCGGGTGGCAGGCGGGCAGCTCGGCGATCTCGGGCAGGTAGTCGCGGATCAACCAGAACCGCTCGTGGAAGGAGCCGTCGAAGGTCACGAGGACCTGCCGGCGGCTGACCCGGCGCAGCTCGGCCAGCCCGGCCCGCCAGTCGGTCCAGTGGTGGAGGCTGAGGACGACGAGCGTCGCGTCGACGGCGTCGTCGCCCA